>CALCGO010000635.1 GCA_937901055.1 uncultured Rhodobacterales bacterium | reverse complement strand
ATCCCGCCACATGCGTGAATTGCAGCCCACCGGCCACATCGCCAATCGCATAAACCCGCTTGTTTGATGTCTTCAACCCCGCATCCACCACAATCCCCGGTCGATGCGTTTCAATACCCGCCTTATCCAAATCCAGTGCATCAATATTCGGCTTACGTCCAACCGCCACCAGAACATGACTGCCATGATACGAAGCCCCATCCTGCGTCTTAACCGTCACGCCATCGCCGCGAATAATTTCGGAAACCATCGCGCCTTCAACAATCTCGACACCCTCAGCGCGGATATTTTCCAGCGCAACCGCCGCCATATCAGGATCTTCGCGCCCCAACGCCTTAAAACCTTCCAGCACAGTCACTTTGGACCCAAGCCGCACATGCGCTTGCGCCATTTCCATGCCAATCGGCCCACCGCCGATGATAAGCAAGTGTTCAGGGCGCTCTCGCAACTCAAACAAATTCTCATTTGTTAAATACTCAACACTTTCCAACCCCGGAATGGGCGGCACAAAAGGCGACGAGCCAGTCGAAATCACAAACCTACGAGCAGTAATAATAGTATCACCAGCCTGCACTTCAGTTGGCGAGATGAACCGCCCGAATTCGGAGATAACCTTGACCCCCAACGCCTCGAACCGCTCAACAGAATCGTGCGGCTCGATCCCCTTGATGACACCGGACACATGCTCCATCGCCGCCGCGTAATCGACTACAGGTTCAACTGGTGCCACCCCATAAGCCGCCCCCGTCGTCATTGCATGTGCATGTTTCCCCGCCGCGATCAGCGCTTTGGACGGCACACAACCATAGTTCAAACAATCGCCACCCATTTTGTGACCCTCAAGCAATACTACGCTTGCGCCCATCTGAACGGCGCCCGCCGCAACAGACAGCCCACCAGATCCTGCGCCGATCACACAGATGTCGGTTTTGATACGCTCCATGATACCGCCCCCTATTTCTTGAATGCTTTGAGCACGATCGGTAGCGCCGAAAGCGCGCATAACGCCAAGATCGGGCCAAGGATTTTCGGATCGAAA
Organism: uncultured Rhodobacterales bacterium; assembly: GCA_937901055.1. Taxonomy (GTDB): domain Bacteria; phylum Pseudomonadota; class Alphaproteobacteria; order Rhodobacterales; family Rhodobacteraceae; genus NORP23. Next base: position 3,005 of record CALCGO010000635.1, on the reverse strand, counting down.
ATAATGCCCAGATCAGGTGTCTCGCCGCGGGCAAAAACTTCGCCAAGACCAGAGCCAACCCAAGTGTAAACAACCCCACCCGGAATAATCCCTACAAATGTTGTCCAAGCAAACGTCCGCAATTTGGTTCCCACAAGTGCCGGCACCAGATTCGCGACAAAGAACGGAAACGCTGGAACCAACCGCATCAGCAACAGAAAACTGACCTCGTTTTCGTCCAACCCGGCCTTGATTTTGCCCACAACGCCACCCGCGTTGTCCAATTTGCGTGATAGATAAGCGCCCAACCCCATTCGCGCCGCCGTGAAAATCATCATCGCCCCAACCGTTGCCGATACGAGGTTATATAGTGCCCCTGGAAACAGCCCGAAAAGAAACCCGCCCGTCAGCGATATTATCGCCGCCCCTGGCAGCGAGAACGCGACGATCGCAATATAAACGGCGATAAACCCGAAGGAGGCTGCGATGAAATTCGCATCCCGCCACGCCAACAGGGCCTCTCGGTTGTCTCGAAGTGTCTCGAAACTAAGATAGTCTTTGAGCGTGAAGAACCCGACAACCGCCACCACCGCGATTCCGATTAACGGCAACATCTTTTGCACCGAAAACCCGTCTGTTTTAGCTGTTGCCATAAAAATCTCCTGCGATGGCGTTATTCCGTTGAACCCTATTTGCCGTCTTGCGACTGCTTTCGAAAGAGGCCTCACGCTTCGTTGATTGGAATTCATCTAATGTTTCAGTATTGTGCAAACAACCAGCGCTCAGGTGCGGCAAATGTTTCTAAAAACAGGGCGTTTTTCCGCTGAATCCGAATTGACTTCCGATATGACTGGGCCTAAACAGCCATTTCAGAATTTCCGGTCTGGCGAATCCCTTCGCCGCCCGAGCAGGAGTAAGAATATGAAACGTACTTATCAGCCGAGCAACCTTGTTCGCAAACGCCGCCACGGTTTCCGTTCGCGCATGGCAACTAAAAACGGTCGTAAGATTGTTAACCGTCGTCGTGCCCAAGGCCGCAAAAGCCTAACTGCGTAAAACCGACTTAGGTTACAGATTATGAAACCGCCGGAGGCAGACCGCGAACCCATTTCAGGGAACGCCGGTGAAAAGCCCCCGGCGGTTGCCGTTTGCCCGACGGAAACTTTACGCAAACGCAGCGATTTCCTATTGGCCGCTCGTGCCCGCCGTCAATCAGCCAAAGGTTTGCTGCTGCAAGCCCGTCGCCGCGACGACGAAACCCTGATCCGCATTGGCTATACCTGTTCCAAGAAAGTCGGCAATGCTGTGGCCCGAAATCGCGCCAAACGCCGTCTTCGCGAAGTCGCCCGCGCCGTTTTGCCAGCGCAAGGCCACGCCGGTTGGGATTACGTGTTGATAGGCCGCCACCTTGAAACCGCCGACCGCCCTTTCCATTTGTTGATGCAAGACATGGAAACCGCGCAGTCCAAGATACACGCGCCGCGAAAGCCACGAAGATGACGCCACTCGCCTTCCTCATCAGCCTGCCGGTTAAACTTTACCGCGTCGTCGGCAGCCCATGGGTTGGCCGCAATTGCAGATATCAACCGACATGCTCGGCCTACGCGCTGGAAGCCCTCGAAAAGCACGGCGCAATCAAAGGCACGTGGTTGGCTGTTAAACGCATTGGCCGCTGTCATCCGTTTGGGCGTGATGGCTATGACCCTGTTCCTGAAAAGCACGATCACACACATGACCATGACTGAAGCTTCCGAAATCCATCCTTTGTTCGAAGGCGCGCCAACGTCCACCTCGTTCAAGAAACTCCGCAAACGCATCATCCGCCAGACCCGCGAAGCGATTGAAGAATATGGTATGATCGAGCGTGGCGCCAAATGGCTCGTGTGCCTATCGGGTGGCAAAGACAGCTACACTCTGTTGGCCGCCCTCGCAGAACTACAATGGCGTGGTCTACTGCCTGTCGATATCCTTGCCTGCAATCTAGACCAAGGCCAACCCGGTTTTCCATCAGGCGTCCTTCCCGAATTTCTAGAGCGCATGAAAGTCCCGCACCGGATCGAATACAAAGACACCTATTCCGTCGTCATCGACAAAATTCCCGACACCAAAACCTTCTGCTCCCTGTGTTCGCGCCTACGCCGTGGCAACCTTTACCGCGTTGCCCGCGAGGAAGGATGTTCCGCCATCGTACTTGGCCACCACCGCGACGATATCCTTGAAACCTTCATGATGAGCCTGTTTCACGGTGGTAAACTCGCCACCATGCCCCCGAAACTGGTTAACGACGAAGGCGACCTTTTCGTCTACCGTCCCCTCGCCCATGTAGCCGAGGAAGACTGCGAAAAATTCGCCGTCGCTATGAACTACCCCGTCATCCCGTGCGACCTATGCGGCTCCCAAGACGGCCTTCAACGCCAACAAGTTAAACAGATGTTGAACGAGTGGGAAAAGAACTCGCCGGGGCGACGGCAAGTCATGTTCAAGGCGTTAACCAACGCGAACCCCTCTCATCTGCTAGATTCCAGCCTTTTCGACTTCGCTGGGCTGCAAAGACGCACCATTAAACCTTGACCTTTTGTGCCTATCCCTGTTGAAGGCACTGAGAAGAATTCCCGCTATCCGGAGTGAACGATGGACGACAATAATAAAAACCTGCTTTTAGCCACTGGGCTTAGCTTTTTGGTAATCTTTGTATGGTTCATCCTGTTCCCGCCAGCTGACCCTGTGGTACAGCCGGAAACCACCGAAACAACGTTCACACAAGTTGACGGCGTGGCCAGTGTTCCTCAGGCTGATGGCACCTTTATCGCCGCCGCCCCTGCCGAAGCGGTTACCCCTGAGGCATCCCGCGAAAACGCGCTGGCCCAGACCGATCGCATCGAAATCAAAACTGGTCGCGTAGACGGTTCGATCTCGCTGTTGGGCGGTCGTATCGACGATCTGCACCTGACGGATTACAACGTTATTCAGAATGTCGAAACCGACAAGGTAACGCTTCTGTCGCCAGCAAACTCAGCGCAACCTTA
>CALCGO010000634.1 GCA_937901055.1 uncultured Rhodobacterales bacterium | reverse complement strand
CCCTAACGGCCGCGATTTCGGTAATGGTCATCGCCTGTCCTTGTGCACTAGGCTTGGCAACCCCTACAGCGCTGGTTGCTGGGACAGGTGTGGCCGCGCAACATGGCATCTTGATTCGCGATATTGAAACACTTGAGCGCGCCAAGAATATCGACACCGTGGTGTTCGACAAAACCGGAACTCTTACAATCGGCAGGCCCGAAATTGTCAGCATTCACAGCTTTGATTTGCCGAAAGATGACCTGCTGGAACTGGCCGCCTCGGCCCAGTCCGGATCGGAACATCCACTCGGCAGGGCGATGGTTGCTACGGCAAAAAATCGCAAACTGACCCTATCGGCCCCAACCGATTTCAGCGCGAAAATTGGCGAGGGGGTGGAGGCGAAAGTGAACGGTACAACCGTTCTGATCGGCCGTCAGACCTACGCCGTCCCAAGTGCCACAGGCGCGATGCAAGCCACGGCGCTAGATATGGCAGAACAGGGCCAAACGGTCGTCTGGGTCTCTCGCGATAACACCGCCTTGGGGCTCATCGGTCTAGCTGATACACCGAGGCCACAGGCTGCGGCAGCCATAGCAGCCCTAAAAGCAGACGGCATCCGCACTATGCTGCTAACCGGGGACAACCCGCAAACGGCAGCGCATATTGCCAAACTCGTCGGCATCGACGAGGTGAAATCCGAGATGCGTCCTGATGATAAAGTCGTAGCCCTCAAAGACCTCGTGGCTGAAGGGCATCACGTTGCTATGGTCGGGGATGGCGTGAACGATGCACCTGCGTTGGCTGTGGCCGACCTTGGCATTGCTATGGGTGGCGGGGCTGATGTGGCGCTTGAAACCGCAGGGTTCGTGTTGATGCAATCTGATCCGACGTTAGTGCAATCGTCGCTTCAGGTCGCACGCGCCACGTCGTCGAAGATTCGACAAAACCTGTTCTGGGCCTTTATTTACAATGTCATAGGTATACCGATTGCCGCGTTCGGGTTCCTCAATCCAGCCTTGGCGGGTGCAGCGATGGCCTTTTCAAGCGTTAGCGTTGTCAGCAATTCGCTGTTGTTGAAACGCTGGAAGCCGGAGGGCGAAAAATGAATATTGGCGAAGCCTCAAACAGCAGCGGTCTGCCTGCAAAAACTATTCGGTATTACGAAGAAATTGGTTTGATTTCACCGGACCGAACAGACAACGGCTATCGTGATTTCAGCGAGACACACCTGCACAAACTGGCCTTCCTAAGTCGGGCGAGGGGCCTTGGGTTTACCATCGAAGATTGCCGCACTTTGATGTCGTTATATGAGGATACAGGCCGCGCCAGCGCCGACGTGAAAACCATGGCGCGCGAGCATCTCGACAAAATGGCGCATAAGATCGCGGAACTGAAAGCCATGCAGGCGACGTTGTCAGAGTTGGTTAACAAATGTCACGGAGATGACCGGCCCGACTGCCCAATCCTTCAAGGATTGGCGGGCGAAAACACAGCAAAGGGAATACTATGAATATCAAAATGATAGCCCTCCTAGCAACCATCCTGGGCGTATCTTACGCCGCGTGGATTCTTTTTTCCGGCCCAAGTTCAGCTGAAGAGAAAGCCAATTTGATTACTATTCCGGCGTTCTCGCAGATCGCGCAAAGCGGCGAAATTGCTTACGGTGAAAACTGTGCGGCCTGTCATGGGATAAATGGCGCCGGCACCGACAAAGGCCCCACATTCCTGCACGCCTTTTACAAAGCCGGACATCACGGCGATGGCTCATTTATCAATGCGGCTAAGAACGGCGTGCGCGCACACCACTGGCGCTTTGGTGACATGCCTCCGGTGGAAGGCGTGACTGATGCGGAGATCCGCTGGATCACAAAATACGTGCGTGAACTGCAAGCAGCCAACGGGTTTTAGCCTCTAAACCCAGCGTCGGGTTTGCTGGCAGTAGTCTTCATAGGCCTGCCCAAACTCGGCGCGAATTCCGGCTTCTTCGCCGTTGATAAACCGTTTGCGGATGACCCAAGCGAAAGCGGGAATAAGAGCAAACGAAATTACGGAACCCAGCGTTAATACATAACCGCCCAGAACAATCGCATCCGCCACATAAATTGGATTGCGAGAGTATTTATACGGTCCTGACGTGATTATACTGTTCGGCGTCCGCTTCGGCACCAGAGATGTCTTGTGCTGTTGGAACATCACGAAACTCACGCCCATCAGCAAAATACCAAACACAATCGCACCGCGACCGATCAGCGTCGTAAGACCCGTTTCATACGCCAGCGGATTCCAAAGCTGCACTTGCCCCCAAGCAACCGCCATGAAGATCAGTAACCACACTGGCGGCCAGTCGAAGTATTTGTTCCAAATGCTCATTTCACTCTCCTGCAAGCCCTGCTTCGAACGTCATTGAGGCCCAAAGGCTGTGCCAAACTGCGGTTGTGCGCTCGATTTCCTCATCCGTTGGTATGATCATATGAACGGCGTTGATCATGTAAATATCCCCGCTGGTAACCGGAATAAACGCCAACCCGGTTTCATCCGTCACGACATGTGTTTTTACAACTTCACTACCATCCGCAGGCCGTTGAAAAATGTCGATTTGAATATTGGCAAGCCCGCCCGCGCCCCAGAAAAGGCGCACAGGCAAGCCGTTGGTAGTATCGTCCGTGTAAGGGTTTTGCAGGGCGACGAGTTCAAACGGCATACCTGTGTGAGCATCGCGTCCGCCACCTTCACCAACCGCAATCAAGGATTTCGCGAACCGCGTATACCCTTCGCCAAATCCAAAGGCTGGCAAACCGCGCGCTACGTGTTCTTCCAGCACCCAATCGAGGCCTTTGTTGCGAATAAAACTCTCGAATTTTCCATCGTCATCATAGGTCAACAATTGGGCAGACG
>CALCGO010000633.1 GCA_937901055.1 uncultured Rhodobacterales bacterium | reverse complement strand
GCGCTACACTGTGCCGGGCCGAATGGATGCAAGCGGTAATGCATTGTTACCCCTGTCTCGTGCAGATATTGAGCCAGCCGTCGCCAAAATCGCTGCCGCTGGATATGAGAGCATCGCGGTTGGTCTGATCCACTCCTACCTCAATGGCGCTCACGAAAAGCTGGTCGGTGAAGTGCTGGCCGAGATGATGCCCCAAGCCATGGTATCACTGTCTTCCGAAGTCTCGCCTCAAATGCGCGAATACGAGCGGTTCAACACAGTTGTCGCAAACGCCTATATCAAGCCGTTGATGAAATCCTATCTAGGCCGCCTTGAGGGGCGCCTGCGCGACCAGGGCATCAGCTGTAATATCTTCCTGATGCATTCCGGCGGGGGCATTATCTCGATCCAAAACGCCGCTGAATTCCCCGTGCGTTTGGTCGAATCCGGTCCAGCCGGTGGCGCAGTCTTCGCCGCCAACATCGCCGCGCGTTATGGGTTAGACAAAGTGTTGTCCTTTGACATGGGCGGCACAACAGCCAAGATTTGCCTGATCAAGAACCAGACCCCGAAAACGTCACGCGTTTTCGAAGTTGCCAGAACGTATCGCTTCAAAAAAGGCTCGGGTATGCCCATTTCGATCCCTGTAATCGATATGGTGGAAATCGGCGCTGGAGGTGGCTCGCTGGCGCATGTGGATGCCATGCGTCAAATCCGTGTTGGCCCTGAAAGCGCGGGGTCCGAACCAGGTCCGGCGTGCTACGGGCACGGGGGGACAAAACCTGCGGTGACGGATGCCGATCTTGTGCTGGGAAAACTGGATCCCGACAACTTTGCGGGAGGGTCGATCAAGCTTGATACCTTATCAGCAGCCAAAGCGCTTACAGATGTCTTGGGCGATGTTCTGGATATGAATGCAATAACCTCTGCCTTTGGTCTGGCCGAAGTTGTCGATGAGAACATGGCCAATGCGGCGCGCGTTCATGCCGTCGAAAACGGCGAGGACTTATCCGAATACACGATGATCGCATTTGGTGGGGCGGCACCTCTGCACGCTGGGCGTTTGTGTGAAAAGCTGGGCGTTGACCGTTTACTGGTGCCAAAAGGAGCCGGTGTTGGTTCTGCCATCGGATTTCTACGTGCCCCATTTAGCTTTGAGGCGAACCGATCTGTTTATATGACACTTGCTGGCTTCGAGCCTGAAAAGATCAAAACACTGCTAACGGACCTAAAGGCTGAGGCCACAGGATTTGTGCGCAACTGTGACCCGGTCAGCCCAATCCTGTCGGAGTTTAAAGTCTATATGCGTTATTCCGGCCAAGGCTGGGAAATCCCAATTACCTTGACCGAGACCCAAGCCATGACTCCCGATGCCACCACCTTTAAGGCACGCTTCATCGAAGATTACGTCAAGCTGTTCGGGCGTGCAGTTGAGGGTATGGATATCGAAATCACAGTCTGGTCGGTCCATGCAACAACACCGCCTGAAACTGTCGAGCGGGTGTCAGAGGATACAGGGACTACCACTGCAAGCGTCCACGGCGACCGTAACCTGTTTGACCCGGCCCTTGCCGATTTCGTCAAAGCCAGCGTGATCTTGCGCGATGACATGGCCATTGGTGCAACAGTCGCTGGACCATCGGTGATTACCGAAGATGAAACAACGATCATCGTCCCCTCCAGTCGCATTGCAGTACGCCAGCCCGACGGCTGCATCGACCTACGCGTGAAGGGATAACGCCATGGCAAAACAGCATTCAAACGTCGCCTATCAGGTTATGTGGAACCGGCTTATCTCGGTTGTTGAAGAACAGGCACAGGCACTTGTCCGCACCGCGTTTTCGACCTCCGTACGCGAGGCAGGTGATTTGTCTGCGGGCGTCTATGATTTACAAGGTCAGATGCTTGCACAGGCCGTCACCGGCACACCGGGACATGTCAACGCGATGGCCGATGCGGTCGCACATTTCATCCGCCGTATCGGGCGAGACAATATCTTTGAGGGCGACGTCTATATCACCAACGATCCATGGGAGGGGACAGGCCACCTGCACGACATCACCATGGTCAGCCCCTCGTTTCACGGCGGCCAATTGGTCGGCTTCTTCGCCTGCACGGCTCACATCGTCGATATCGGTGGGCGCGGGTTTGGCGCGGATGCGGCAAGTATCTATGAAGAAGGTCTTTACCTTCCCATTATGAAGTTTGCTGATAGTGGCACGGTCGATCAAACGCTCGTGCGCATCGTGCGCGGTAACGTGCGTGAACCGGATCAGCTGATCGGTGACATGTACGCACTGGCCACCTGCAACGAGATTGGCCATCGCCGCTTAATCGAAATGATGCAGGAATTTGAACTCAACGATTTGACCGGCATAGCCAACTTTATCCTCGAAAATTCGCGCCGTGCAACGCTTGAACGGATTGCTGCGTTGCCACGAAAATCCGCGACTGGAGACCTGACAGTCGATGGATTCGACAGGCCGATCACGCTCAAGGTCAAAGTCACGGTTCACGAAGACAGGATTGTTTCTGACTTCGCTGGCACGTCAGGTCTGGATAAAAAGGGCATCAACTGCCCTTTGGTCTATGCCAAAGCTTATGCCTGCTATGCATTGAAAGTCGCGATTGCTCCTGAAATTCCGAATAACGCGGCCTCGCTTGCCCCGTTCGAGATCGAAGCGCCGGTGAATTCCATCGTCAACGCAGTACATCCCGCGCCCGTTGCCTTGCGACACATCGTTGGTCACTTCGTCCCTGATGCGGTGTTCAATGCATTTGATCAGATCGTACCCGGTTTAGTGCCTGCTGAGGGGGCAGGATGCTTGTGCAACTTCCAAGTCTCTTTGCGCCCGCGCAGCGATGCACCAGCACCTGCTGACGCGCGGCGGTCGGAAGTTCTGACCTTCAACTCTGGTGGCTCTGGCGCACGGCCCGAGCGTGACGGGCTGAACGCGACAGCTTTTCCATCAGGCGTTATGACAATGCCTGTTGAGGCGACCGAACACGCAGGCCCTGTGATCATTTGGCGTAAAGAACTGCGACCCGATTCCGGTGGGTGCGGTAAACAGCGTGGCGGTCTTGGTCAGTACATGGAAGTTGGCGCGCGTGAAGGGCATGAGTTTGATATCCAAGCCATGTTTGATCGGGTGGATCACCCTGCGATGGGTCGGCATGGCGGCGGCGCAGGTGCCCCGACCACAATTGCGCAGGATGATGGGTCTAAAATGAACGGCAAGGGCAAACAGTTTGTCCCCCATGGCCGTAAAGTGATGATGGCCTTTCCCGGCGGTGCTGGTTACGGCGATCCAAAAGACAGGCCTGCCGCGTCTGTGAAACGGGATCTTGCACGCGGATATATTTCGGCCGAGACGGCTGCCAATGTCTACGGCCTGAGTGCTGCAAATATTGCAATCGTTCAGGCCGCTATTGCCAAAGGGGAAGACCTATAAACAAAGGCTCTGATGGATTGGATGTCCCACATCAAAGAGAACTGGGGGCCTTCTTCCTCGATTGCGTCCGCTTGGCAGCTTGATTTGTTCGACTATTAGATCATATATCTGACTGATCAGTTGGCAAATGCGAGACCCGCAATGGGAAGATTGAAAACCTATGACCGTGACGACGTGGCCAGAAAGGCAATGCAATCTTTCTGGCAGCACGGATTTCACGCTTCATCGACCAAGAAGTTGGCAAACGACATGGGCGTGAATGTATTCAGCCTGTTCGCAGAGTTTGAATCCAAGCAAGGGTTGTTCGAGGCAGCGCTCGAGGTTTACGGCCGCGATGTAGTCACGGCTATGTTTCAAACCTTGG
>CALCGO010000632.1 GCA_937901055.1 uncultured Rhodobacterales bacterium | reverse complement strand
CAATTCCAACCCGAAAAGCGAATTGTTAATCACAGTCCGGTGCGGAAGCAGCGCGAACTTCTGGAAGACCATTGCAGTTTTGTGACGGCGGAATTCCCGCAAGTCACCTTCAGACATTTTACAAACATCCTCGCCTTGAAACATAACTTCGCCGACTGTCGGCTCGATCAAACGGTTGATATGGCGGATCAGAGTCGATTTCCCTGAACCGGACAACCCCATAATCACCTGAATTTTGGCTTCAGGCATATGGATGTTGATATCTTTCAACCCCAGTACGTGTCCGTGTTTGGCATTCAGCTCGTCTTTTGACATACCGTTTTGTACGGCTTCAACGTACTTCTTACCGTTCGCTCCGAAAATCTTGTAAAGGTTGCGAACTTCAATGCTGTTATCAGCCATGGATCACCTCCGAGTGCTTCTGCAAGCGGTGTCCGAATTTCTGAGATACACGGTCAAATACGATTGCAATTGCCACAATCGCCAGCCCGTTCATCAAACCTAATGCGAGATACTGGTTGTTAACGGCCTTAAGAACAACAGCGCCAAGACCATGCACTCCAATCAATGCGGCAACCACGACCATTGCAAGTGCCATCATGATTGTCTGGTTCACACCAGCAAAAATATTTGGCAAAGCAAGAGGGATTTGAACTGTAAATAGCTTTTGGCTCGGTGAAGCACCGAAAGCATCGGCGGCCTCAAGGACGTCTTTATCAACAAGACGAATACCGAGGTTAGTTAGACGAACAACCGGTGGGATGGCGTAGATACATACAGCAATCAAACCGGGAACTTTACCAATGCCCAGAAGCATCAAGATTGGAATTAGGTAAACGAAACTAGGGATCGTCTGCATAATATCAAGAATAGGCGTAACGACAGACTGCGTTCTGTCTGATTTCGACATAAGGATACCCAGCGGGATTCCGATGAAAATGCACAGCATGGTCGAAACCGAGATCAAGGCCAGCGTAAACATGGTGTCTTCCCACATTCCCAGATAACCGATCAGCATAAGTGTCAGGATCGTACCAGCGACGAGGCCCCAACTGCGTGCACCCGCATAAACCAACCCCCCTAGAATGATCATCATCAATGGCCATGGCGTCGTGACTACGACATCCTCGAACCAAGACAGAAATCTCAAAAGCGGGATGAAAAATCCCTCGATGCCTTCGCCGTATTCACGTGTGAACGCTTTGAACGCCTCATCAATACCTTTCTTGAAATCCCTTAAGTCGGTCCGACTCATTTCTGGAAACTCGGTAAGAATGCCCATTTTGTTGATCCCCCAGTAGTTATTTACAAAAAAGTCCGCCAGCTGGCTGCTGGCGGACTCTGAATTGTCATGCTGTCAAAATTAGAGTGCGTCTCTAAGCTTGGCGGCAACTTCTTCGGAGACCCAAGTCGACCAAACATCTTCATGACGGATCATGAATTCAATCGCTGCGTCTTCACCGTCGGCTTGCTCGTCTTCCATGTAAACAAGCATGGAACCCATAACCGGACCTGGGTAAACACGTGCCTTAAGGAAATCATTGATTTCGCCACCGCTATTCAGGAAGTCGTCTGTAACGATCGTGAACACTTCAGATTTAACATATGAAGTCATTTGCGGATCAATACAGTCAGGTTGCGAAATACAAGAGTTCCAGTAGTCGTCACCGAGATAGTCAACGCCATAAGGAACTGGCTGCATGTTGTACTTGCCAATGATCGAAGTTGGAGACCAGTAATAGCCAATCCAGTTGTCGCCACGTTCGTTGGCTTTTGCGATAGACGCATCAAGACCAGCAGCCGAGCCCGGATCGATTAGAACCCAACCTTTGGCTTCCATGTCAAACGCTGTGAACAGGTTTTGGTTAACTTGCTGACAACCCCATCCTGCCGGACAACCGATAAACGCGCCTTTGGATGGATCTTCTGCGGACGGGAATAGTTCTGGATGATCAATCCAGTCCAGTGCTGTTTTCAGCTCCGGGTGCGCAGCAGCAGTGTGCTCGGGAACCCACCAGCCTTCGCCCAAACCAAGGATAGGACCAGTATTCAACGCGTGTAGACGGCCCTCGGCGATAGCAGCATCAACCTGCACACGAACCGAGTTAACCCACTGTTCACCAGCGATGTCAGGCACCGCTTTTTCGTTCATGGATGCGAAAATCGCTGACGTTCCACCAATGACCAGCTCGACGTTGCAGCCATACCCTTCTTCAAGGATAAATTTGTCAACGTTAGCGACCAGCTCACCAGACGCCCAGTTGAACTCTGCCATTGTGATGTCGCCACATTCCTGCGCCATAGCACCACCTGCCATCAGGCCCAGTGCGACAGTTGTAGTTGCGAGTAGTTTTTTCATTGATATTTCTCCGTGTTGGTTATTGGTAATTATTGTTATTCGTTAGCGTTGTTCAAAAGGCCATCTCGTTGGGCACACTCAAATTTGAATGATTATTGCGGTACGAATACTGCAATTCGCTAACTGTTGAATTTTTTTCATGGAGCTAGCATAACTTTCTAGAGCCAAATGACTAGCCTTCAACGACACATTATTACCTGAAAACGAATACTTGCCGGATATTTAGCCGATGCGCGTACCTTTCAATGCTCGGGCTCCAACTCAAAACCGTCATCGCGCCCTTGCAATGCAACTTTAAATTGAGTTACATTTTTTCGTAGATTCACCGATTTTTTGTAACATATATATTGCGCCGAATCGACAAATTGCGTATCACCGACCGAACGGTCAGTTTATGAAGAACAGGAGATGCATTATATGGACGCCTTTATATGCGATGCAGTCAGAACGCCGATCGGTCGCTATGGCGGGGCGTTGTCGTCTGTTCGCACGGATGATCTAGCCGCGATCCCTATCGCCGCCCTGAAAGCACGCAATCCTGATGTGGATTGGTC
>CALCGO010000631.1 GCA_937901055.1 uncultured Rhodobacterales bacterium | reverse complement strand
GGGCCATGAAATATGTGTACTAGGTGGCATATTTGATCAGACCCGCCATATAGTGATCCATCAGTTCGGACTTTCCATGGGGACGATCCGCATCAAAAAACGCAGGCTTACCGTCTTTCCAAAGCGACTGATGCACGTGGCTGGATGACCCGACGCGGTCCTTGTCCCACTTGGGCAAAAACGTTGCTGCGTGGCCTTGCTGCCAAGCAATCTCTTTTACGGCGTGCTTTGAAATTGAATGATGATCCGCACAGGCCAAGGCCTCGGCGTATTTGATATTCAGCTCTTCTTGTCCGGCCTCGGCCTCACCTTTTGAGCCCTCAACGGGAATACCCATTGCGTAAAGATGGTTGCGCAGCGGGCGCATCACATGCTCTTCTTTGGTGGTTTGAAGGATGTGATAGTCTTCGTTGTAGGCGCTGATTGGAGTCAGATCACGAAACCCGCTTTTTGAAATTTCGCTAAAGCTTTTTTCAAACAGGAAAAATTCTAATTCAGTCGCCATTGTGGCGGTGAACCCCATTTCGGCAAGGCGCGCGATCTGTTTGCGTAGCATGGCTCGCGGCGAATGGGTGATTGGATTGTGGTGATGATCCATCATATCGCACAGCACCATCGCAGTGCCCTCAAGCCAAGGGACGGGGCGCAACGTGCTGAGATCAGGCTTCATGGTGTAATCGCCATATCCCTGTTCCCAACTGGTCGAGGCATAGCCATCAGGCGTGGCCATCTCTAAATCAGTGGCAAGCAGATATGTGCAGCAATGTGTTTCTTCATGGCCGTTTTCGACAAAAGCCTGTGCATGGAACCGTTTGCCCATCAAACGGCCCTGCATATCGACAAAACACGCAAGGACTGTATCAATTGATCCGTCCGCAACGCGGGATTTCAGGTCGTCAAAGGTCATCGGTGCGGGCATGTCTTTTCCAATTATCTAAGGGCTTTGGAGGCAGTCGATGACCGCCTCCAAAAAAAAAGCTATATTAGTAGCGATACGGGCGGCCAGCTTTGACCATATCCGCGTTGTATTGCTTGAAGATATCGACAACGCGGCGCTTCACATCAGACTCAGCTGCGATTTCTTCCCAGAAATCAACGGCTGCGGCTTCAACGGTTGCCCACTCTTCGTCTGGGATGGATGTCAGTTCCATCTTTGGACCATTGACGCGCAGGGCCGCTTCGCCGCCCCAATACCACCACTGGCGGTAGTAATGTGATTGGTCACAGCAGACGCGGAACAGCGTTTGCATATCTTCTGGCAGTTCGTTCCAACGATCCATGTTGGCAAAGAACGACCCGGCCCAAGCACCAGAAATGTTGTTGGTCAGGAAGTAGTTGGTCACGTCAGCCCAGCCAACAGTGTAATCCTCAGTGATGCCGGACCATGCAACGCCATCAAGTTCGCCCGTCTGAAGTGCGACTTCAATGTCTTCCCATGGCAGCGTGACCGGAACCACACCGAACTGAGTCAGGAAACGACCAGCTGTCGGGAAGGTAAAGATGCGCTTGCCCTGAAGGTCGGCAAGGCTGCGGATAGGGTCTTTGGTTGCGAAATGGCAAGGATCCCAAGCACCAGCGGAGATGTGCTTGACGCCAACTTTGGAGTATTCTTCATCCCAGATTTCGTTCAGGCCATATTGGTTGAACAACACAGGCACGTCGAGCGAGTAGCGCGATCCGAACGGGAAGTAGCCGCCAAAGACCGTGACGTCTGTTGGGGACGCCATGGAATCGTCGTCAGACTGAACCGCATCGATTGTGCCGCGCTGCATGGCCTGGAACAATTCGCCCGTTGGGACCAATTGGTCTGCAAAGAAAAGTTCAATCTGCATACGGTCGCCCGCAATTTTGTTGAACATTTCAATCGCTGGCACGATCACTTCTGCGGCCAGTGCGGAACCCGCATAGGTCTGCATCCGCCATCTGATCGTGTTTTGCGCCAATGCTGGTGTTGCCAGAGCTGCAGCCGGTAAAACAGCGGCCCCTTGGATAAACTTACGTCTTGAAGTCATGTCTTCTCTCCTTGGTTGGGTTTTTGGCGCCTTAGCGGCCGCTCTTATGGTTGATTGTAAACATAATCAGGAAGCCAAGTTGCGATGCCGGGGAACACCATGACCAGCGAGAGCGCAAAAATCATGATCAGCACGAACGGCGTGATGGAAGAATAGATGTCGCGTAGCGATATTTCAGGTGGGGCCATGGCCCGCATCAAGAACAGATTATAGCCGAAGGGCGGCGTCATATACGCGATCTGTGTCGTGATCGTGTACAAGATGCCGTACCAGATCAGGTCAAAGCCCAGCTCGCCAACCAGCGGCACATAGAGTGGGGCTACGATGACCAGCATGGCTGTGTCGTCAAGGAATGTGCCCATCAGGATGAAGCTAAGCTGCATCAAGATAAGGATCGTCCAAGGGCTCAGGCTTAATCTGTCTGTGAACAACGTCTCAATTGCTTTAACGGCGCCCAGTCCGTCAAACACCGCGCCAAAGGCGAGGGCGGCCAGAATAATCCACATGAACATACACGTGATGCCAAGCGTATTGCGCACAGAGTTTTCAAACACTTCGCGGTTCATCCGGCCCTTCAGGACAGCGGCGACAAATGCAGCAATCGCACCAATAGCCGAGCTTTCGACAAGCGATGTCCAACCGTTCACAAACGGCACCATCATGACGGCAAATATGCCAACCGGAAGCAACCCGGCCCGCAACAGGCGCAGCTTTTCGGCGCGCGGGATATCACGTTCTTCAAGCGGAAGAACAGGCCCGAGGGTCGGGTTAATACGGCAACGCACAATGATATAGATAACGAACAAACTTGCCATCATCAGGCCGGGAATGACCCCTGCAAGCCACAACTGGCCAACGGGTTGGCGCGCGATCATCGCATAAAGAACAAGCACGACAGAA
>CALCGO010000630.1 GCA_937901055.1 uncultured Rhodobacterales bacterium | reverse complement strand
GCTGTCCGGCACTTGCGCCCAGAAAACAAATGACCAGCCGAAACGTTCGGCTTCGGTCACATAACCAGTGGCGTCGATGAATTCAGAAAACTGGGCGTTGGTGACTGTGGTTGCGCCAATCCTGAACGATTTGACGCGCGTTTCGCGCACTGGATCTTCGCCATCCTCAGGAATTTCTGGCGTCCGTGTGCCGACCAAAGCCTTTGCACCCGAAATCACAATGGCATCCGGCGCCACGCGTAGAGCAGCCGATTTGACCACTTCCGCGGTTGTTGGAGGATCTGAATGCGTTGATCGGGCTGGCGCGCAACAGCTTTTACGAGCTTGAATAATGGTCATATGACACCTTAAGAAATCGGCTATCCTTTGCCAATGTGGTTCGTGCGCCCTGTCAGTATTCCGGCAACTGTCACCGTCAAGATGATACGGAAGAGATGGTGCGTTGTGACCAACACAGGTGTCACGCCAAGGCTGAGCGCCACAAGGCTCATCTCGGTTACCCCCCCCGGAGCAAAGCTGATCAGCAGTGCCTCAAATGTCATAGGAACCGCTCGTTCGAGCAGCAATGCAAAACCCGAAGCGATAGCGAGGGTCGCGCCAACAGACAAAACACCAAGAGAAAATGCAGACAAAAGTCGTCTTGGGGTGGAGCGGGCAAAATTCGAGCCAAGCGCGGAGCCGACCACCAATTGTGCAACACTGACCAGCATGTCAGGGCCATTCAAATCAATAACGCCGGTGGCCTGAAAGATAGCCGTCAAAACCAAAGGGCCTATTAGAGGACCGGCAGGAAGTTTTAGTAAAGAGCCGAGCATAATGCCGATTGGCACCAAGACAGAAAACAGCATCCAATCCTGCCACTCAGCGGCGGCCCTTTCCAGCGTTTTTCCGGCTGCACTGCCGACGATTTCACCCGTGAACAACTGAAAAAGCAGGGGTACCGAAACAATCACCAAGACGATTCTAACAAAATGCTGGAGGCTGAGCGCCTCCACATCACCGCCCGCTTTTTCACCCAGTGAAACCGCTTCGATCAGGCCACCGGGCATGGCAGCGTATTTCGCCGTGACGCTGTCAAACCCACCGATCCGACGGAATATTCCAAAGTTGACGATTTGCGCAATTGCTAAAAATAACACCATGGCGGGCAAAGTGATGGCAAGGTCAGAAGCGGCGTTCAGCGCATCAGCGTTGAAAGTCGTTCCGATCATAATGCCAATGACGGCGATGAAGACATGGCGCAGACGGGCCGGAAACCACAGCCGTTCACCAGTGCGGGAAAATGTAGTCAGTGAAACTGTTGCCGACATCGCCATGCTGCCAAGCAGGAAAGGGATCGGCAATCCGAGCCACTGCGCCAGCAATGCGCCAACCGTCCCCGACCCGAGGATCACGGCCAATTGTAGATATTTCTTCATAGCCATTTCAGTGTTGCCTGCTGGGTGAAAGGCCACGGCGGACACCCCCTGCGCCGCTCATATCCATTGGGGTGCGTGCATCGTTTTTCTTTGATCGGTTTACGCATGTCGCTATTGCCTGATATTTGCCAATGCATCTCGCTCTATCCACAACTACAAACGTGGCCGTCACATACGCATACGTGGCACTTTGTTCGGGTCAAGTTTCAGGTCCACAATAATTGGCCCTGTCCGAGCGTGGATTGCTTTGATCGCAACTTCAAGCTCTGCGGGCGACGTC
Organism: uncultured Rhodobacterales bacterium; assembly: GCA_937901055.1. Lineage (GTDB taxonomy): Bacteria > Pseudomonadota > Alphaproteobacteria > Rhodobacterales > Rhodobacteraceae > NORP23. Next base: position 1,646 of record CALCGO010000630.1, on the reverse strand, counting down.
ACTTCCACGCCTTGTCCGCCAAGGGATTTGGATACATCTGCGAAACAAGGCCATTCAAATTCGGTGAGCGCTGGATCCATGTCCCGATCCAACATCTGAATATGCTCGGCGCCATAGGCTGAATCGTTGCAGATAATCACAATAAGATCACAGCCCGTTCGCACAGCAGTGTTGAACTCGTTCGCGCCGCCCATCATGAAACCTCCGTCCCCCATAAAGAGAACAACTGGCCGGGACGGATCGCCATGGGCCGCGCCAATCGCTTGCTGCATGCCTTGTCCAATAGCTGCAAAGTTATCGCTCATATGGAAACTATTGGGATCGGGCACGCCCACACGGCACCAAACTTCTGTAATATAGCGCCCCCCATCTGTGAGCATGATCCGGTTCTCAGGCAGTGTCTCGTTCAAACGATCAAGAGCATATTCAAGGTTGATGCGTCCATCGGAGGACGCCTCTGGATTTCCCTTCGGGTGTGCTGCAATATCGTGCGCAGGCAGTTCCTTGGCAAATCCCGAGGGAACCACCTCTGCTTCGTCCATCCAATACAGAATGTTGTCAGCGGTTTGGCCAGAATCCGCGATCAGGACCGCATCAGGCTGGTAGAAGGTGCCTATGTCGGACTGACTGTTGTTAACTTGGATAACGCGCTTTCCTTTTAGCAACGCGCCACGATCTGTCGTCAGGAAATGCATCCATGCACCAAAGGCAATGATGCAATCGGCAGCCCCGATAACGTCAAGGGCTTCAGAAGTGCTCAAAGTGCCGAAGTAGCCAATATTGTTGGGGTGACCTGCGAACAAGCCGGTGCCCTTCAACGTTGTTGCCAGCGGTGCCTCCAATCTTTCGGCGAGCGCGATTAACTTGTCCTTGGCCCCGACTGCGCCCGCTCCAGCAAGGATCAAAGGCCGCTTTGCGGAAGCTATCATTCCTATGGCTTCTTCATGAACGGGGCCTTCGGTTATGACAGTCGCGGCTTCGTGAAATGGGAAGATAACTGTCTCATACTCCACTTCTGACCACATGAAATCAGAGGGGATATTCACAACAATGGGTCGTCTTTCCTTGCGGGCGCGGTAGAATGCAGTCGCGACATCCCGTGCAGCCGTTTCGGGAGATTTCACCTGCTCGAACCCTGCACCAGTGGCTTTTACGACCTCGCGCTGGTCAATATTCTGGGGATGAAACGGGGCTGTCACAGGCGTATCACCGCACAAAAGGACCATAGACCGACGGGCAACCACGCCTTCCCTAAGGGCCGTAAAGCAATTTGTCAGGCCCGGGCCTTGGGTCACTGTCGCAACGCCGACGTTTCCAGTGACTTGCGTGTAGGCCTGAGCCATCAGAACTGTGCCGCCCTCGTGGGCTGCAGGAACCATCGTTCCACCGCATCCGTTAACAAAGTGGTTTGCCATGAAAAGGTTGGCGTCGCCCACCAAGCCAAACATGGTCTCAATGCCATGATCGCGCACGGACTGTGCGATGGATTGGTGCATATACATTTTTTTATCTGACATCTTCTTGTTCCTAGAAAAGGATGAACTGTGTCGCGCGGTACGCTCAGTTTCACCTGAAAACTTCACTTTGAGTGTGGCTGCTAATTTGGCGTTTTGTTGGTAATGCTCTGCCGAACTATTGAAAAATTG
>CALCGO010000629.1 GCA_937901055.1 uncultured Rhodobacterales bacterium | reverse complement strand
GGTCAAGTTACGTTTAGCGGGCTGGCCGCCATAAGTGTAGATATGTTTCATAAAAGGCTCCTATTTACGGGCAAAGATCAATTTCTTGCGTGCCCTTATGCGCTTGGTTGCGGCCTCGCTGCCATCATGGAAACTTCCAAACCAGCGATCCCAGGGCATTTCAGCTGTTCCGTAGTTGCATTCAAAATAGCGGTGGTGCAACTGGTGATGGAAATCACCAGCATCAACCAGTTTTTGTTCGCCCACCATGGCATTTTCAAAACCGGCATGTGTAAAGCAGGGGCCAATAGCCCTAATGTAGAGATGTAGAAGAACTATAACGGGATGGGCTGGTATGAGAAAAAATACCAATACCGAAGACATGTAGAGCATGCTTTCCACAGGGTGCATCGACAAGCCTGACCACGGTCCAACGTTGATAGAGCGATGATGAAGCGAATGAAACCTGCGGTAAAGCGGTGGCCAGTGCAGCAACCGATGAACCCAGTAAAAATGCATTGCGCCCATAATAGGCAACATGACCAGCCAAGCAAAGAACCAGATTTCTGATCCTTTGAAGGCCATAACTGGGATCGCGCCATTCGCAGCACCCCATACATATAGCACTTCAAAGAGGGTCCATGCAGTGACGCCACTGGTCAGACTCCAGAACATATTGTCATGGACTTGGTCGCGAAACGTAAAGGTTCCATTCTTCTTCATCATAGAGCGCGCATCGAACTTCAACCTTTTACCTTGCATCGAGAAGGTAATGAACCAAAGATGAAGGCCACCCGCAAAAATGCCTAGAAGTAAGAGGTTCCGCACCCAGATCTGAAAGATCCAACCCGGTGCCAAGACCAAGAATGTCTCGGGGGTGGGTTGACCGATATTGTAGACAAGAATTGCGACAATTAAAAAGAGCGTACTTGAGGTGACTTTGATCCAGCGATTTAAGACCCATTTTAGGGCGGAACTTGGGCGCGGTGTCCAGTCAAAAAGAGGGGAATTGAGGATAGGCAAGTCTGGTTGATAGTTCCAGGATTTATTTTTAACGTTTTCAGATTTTTCGATATTCATATACTTCCTCTTTATTCAATTTTTTCTCGGCAATTTTGACTGCGCATATGCTAGTCCAATGTAAAGTTCGGTTCGGCGCGTTTAGCGCCGTAACGAAACAATCAGCTCTTGCCTCGCCACGGAATTGTTTTCGCGATTACCCAACGCATAATCAGATCAAAGCCCAACCCAAGAAGACCCATGATCAGAATTGTGACCCATATCAGTTCGTAATCTGACACGGTCCGCGCAACATTTTCGATGAAGCCAATACCGGTCGTACCCGCGAGCATTTCGGCGGCTACCAATGTCCCCCAGCACACACCAATCGAAATGCGAATGCCAGTGAGGATTTCAGGTAAGGCATTTGGTAGGATGACATGCATCAGAATCTGACGATCTGATGAACCCAGAGAATGCGCCGCCCGGGTCTTTGACAGCTGTGTTCCGGCTGCCCCGGTTTTGGCCGAAATCACCATGATTGCAAAGGCTACCATGAAGAGCAGAAATACCTTACCATCATCATTGATACCAAAGATCGTCAGGATCAGGGGCGCCCATGCCAAGGGCGGCACTGGTCGATAGAGTTCGATCAGCGGGTCAAAGAATGATCGAAAGAAATTCGAAACCCCCATGTAAAGTCCAAGCGGCACTCCCAGTGCAATTCCCAATCCAAGGGCTATCAGCACCCGCCGCATTGAGTCCCACAAGTGCCCATCAAACATCGGGACAACACCAAGATTTACATTACCCTGCGCGAAGGCCAGCAATTTGTCCTTGAATTTCGGTGTAATAGTGCCGTTGTTTGCATGGCGGGCATAATCTCCGGGTACGATATCGGCAATCCAATCGGGCATGACAAAAGCCACCACATCAGCGATGGGCATCCATCGCCACCAGAATAATTTCTGGCCTTTGAAACCTCCGCCGTTTTCTAGATCTGGATTAGCCAGCCGCCCAAAAGAAGCAACAACGTCAGTCGGTTTTGGCAGCCATCTGGCAGAGCCTTGCTCTGAGCACTGAGTGCGTGATTTTAAGATATGACCACTGGGAAAGAACAAAGGCTCGATGTAATAAAGGCTTCCACGAGCAGAATTTTTCGCAGCATCAAGGTTTGCAATAGCTGCGTTCACCCCACCAAGCGAAGCCGCAGGAAATATCGTGCCATCATCCAGCCGTTTAAAAATCCGTTTGACCGACTTCAGGTAGTCGTAACGAAGGCTGGCGGTTTGTTCGTCATAACCGCCCGAATCGGTTGTTTTTAGAAAGGTATCAATTTCAGCAGTGATTTCATTAATCAACACCGCATTCGCAGGAGGGTGGTTGCGGATGCTACTGAACATGCCGGTAATGTCTTTAGCCATGATGGCTGTTTCGTCAAACAAAACCCCCCGACCTGTCCTTGGTAACATTGGGATTTCTGTGAATGTTAACCCCCATTTTGGCTGTGCGAGAGCCTCTTGCGTTGGAGACATGTCTTCCGGCCCGGCCAACAACTTTTCACTCAGCGCATTCAAATCCATGACCACTGCAGTCAACTGGTCTCTTAAATCCTGGCCCAGCATGTTTGGATCGGAGGCATTCGCCATCAGTTGGCGGATCTTGCCCGTCGTAGAATTCAGCCCTACGACCTCATCAGAACTGAAGGCTGCGGAAGGCAGTTGTGCTTCAAGCGCTGTTAGCTGGTCTCCGTTCCGGGCCACTAATGTGGTTGAGCGGAAGTAACGCGATCCGATAGGTAAAGTTGCCTTGATTGGTGAAATCGCATTTTCAAGCTTCGCAACCTGACACATCTCATTGCCAGCCTCAGGAAAGTAGGCGCGTCCTAACCCCCAAGAAAAATAGAACCACAGCAGCATCAGTGTCGAAATACCGCATACCGCCCAGTATCCACCACCCTTGGTCCGTTCCACGTCACCAAACACAGTATCCTTGCTGTGAAAATCGGATTGCTTAAACCCGAGATAGATCGACGCGACAAACATCACGACCAATATCAGAACTATGAGTGCTGCGATTGAAGCGCGGTTATCTGAAAGCAAATCAAGCACGACCCATGATCTCCTCTTCCATATCCCAGATCATTGTCAGGACTTCTTCCCGAACCTTGGAAAACTCCGAATCCTGCTTGATTGCGCGCAACGATTCGTGCAAACCGCGTTGCGAAAAGGGCAAGTTGTATTCCTTCTGAATCCTGCCCGGGCGGGGGGCCATTACGAACAGACGTTCGCCCAGCAAAATTGCCTCTTCCACTGAATGGGTGATGATCATGATCGTCTTGCCCGTTTCTTTCCAAAGCTCTAGTATCAGGGATTGCATCTTTTCGCGAGTCAGCGCGTCCAACGCGCCTAACGGTTCATCCATCAAGATGACATCAGGGTCATTCACCAGACAGCGTGCCAGCGCCACGCGCTGCTGCATTCCTCCCGAAAGCTGATAAATTGGTGTATTGTCAAAGCCTTTCAGGCCAACGATATCCAACCATTTTTCAACTAATCTCTGGCTCTCTTTTTTTTCGGTTTTCTTCATCCGCAGACCATAACTGACGTTCTCTGAGACCGTCAGCCATTCAAACAACGCGCCCTGTTGGAAGACCATACCTCGTTCGACACCAGGGCCATCGATGTTTTTTCCGCCTAAAAAAATCTCACCCGCAGTCGGGTTGATAAAGCCTGCAATCATGTTTAGGAGAGTTGTCTTGCCACAACCTGACGGACCCAAAACTGACAGCAACTCACCCTTTTTCAAGGTGAAGTTGATGTCTTTCAAAGCCTCGACCGCCGCTCCAGTTTGTGGATTGGTAAAGGTCATACTCAGGTTTTTACATTTAAGATCGTTCATCGCGACTTTGTTTCCTGTTTTGTAATTCTATTTTCAAGCTTAAAGCTTTTTAATTTTGACACTAAGCTTGATGCAGATTCAAATTGAAATCCTTACTATAAACCCAGTAATCACGACGCAATTATTTTGTCTAGTCATTCTATTATATTGGTGAAAAGTAACTAAAGTCCAATAGGAGATCGAATGACTAGACAGAATAATATAAAGGAGGGCCTTTGTAAAGCCCTCCTATTTTTCATTAACCTTGTGGACCTATTCTAAGAATGATCCATCGATCGTCGTGGCAATCGAGCTGCCGTCCGAGCTGCCGGAGAAAACCAGACCCAATGATGCAGCAGCCGTTGCGGCAATACCGTTGGCGCTGAAATAATCGGTGATCTGTTCGTCAGCCGAAGGTGTGCTAATCCCCGCAAATTGGATTCTCGTGGTTTCATTGCCCATCCCAGCTTCGCTCGCAAGCGTAACAAACTCGGCATCTGAACCAGAAAAGGACACGTTAGCTTCTTCTGTGACTTCCATGAATGACCTAAGGAGTTCGGGATTTTTCGTTGCGAATTCCTCAGTTGTCGTAACAACATCGAAAGATCCAATTCCCGCATCTTTCTTCTGTTGAGTGTTCATGATAGCTGTACCTGCTTCACCAGCCTCCTTTGAAGCTAAACCTCCAAAAACGCATGCCATATCGACAGCACTGTCCTGGAGAGATTTCGCACCATCGGGCGGCGCCTGATCAACAATCGTCATTGTCGAGATATCAACATCGAGGTATGTCATGTATCTACGAAATGCATAGTCGGCCATGGTATTAAGCGGCACTGCGACCGTTCTTCCTTCAAGTTCCGTCGCGTTAGACGAATCGATGCCAAGACCGTCCCTGACGAAGCAATCATTAGCTTCATAGACAACGGCAATACCAATCATTTTCAACGGCGCACCTTGCTGAATTGCGGTCACAAATGGTGCCAGACCCTGCGAGTATGCAATGTCGATGTCACCAGACAACATGGCCTCAGTCATTGCCGTGCCGGTAGTAAAGTTCGTCCAATTCAAATTGACACCCATTGCTTCATCGTAGTTGCCATTGGCTTTTGCTACCAAGTTTGGTGTCGCCCATTCTAAGAAATATGCGACATTTACGTCATCGGCCGCCAGGGCGGACGTGGACGTTGTCACATTACTTAATGCTAAAACTGCTGCGCAGCATAGTGTTTTTTGTATATTCATTTTTTTCTCCTTTTTTTTTTCAAATTTAACGTACTTGATTGCTTCACGTGAATTATCAATGTACATTAGTTGTTAAATGATCGTCAATAAAGACATTCAATTAATACAAGTTCGTTATTAGTTCTATATTATTGAACTAATTTTCTATATTACGATACAAGTTATTTAGTTATAGACATAATTTAGTTTAATGTCAAGCATTTTTTTTCAATCTGCAAGGACACTCAAAAATAGGCGGAAGAAAGAAGGGTACACCTAACAAAGTTACCCTTATCAGGGCTGATGACTTACTCCTTAAGTTGGACATCAATCCAATCCAAAAGCTTATTGAGATAGCTGAATCTGATGAAGCAAGCATTGACCAAAGGATTAACTGTTATAAAGAGATAG
>CALCGO010000628.1 GCA_937901055.1 uncultured Rhodobacterales bacterium | reverse complement strand
GCTTCTTTGGGCATCAACCAGTTTCTTGACTGATAGATTCACAACTGAACAACGCGAAAAGTCGCTTCAAAGAGCCGGCCTTTACGCCAGTACAATTTCCGCGACATTGCAGCGAAACGCTTATGTGCCCTTGCTGCTGTCGCGTGATCAAGCGCTAATTTATGCATTAATAACGGGGGATTATGCGGCATCCTCCACCCGACTTATCTCTTTCAAAGAAGACTTGTCGGCGGCCTCCATCATTCTGATGGACATAAACGGTCTGGTCGTCGCGGCAACGGAACCTCGGGATATTTTTGTCGAAGAAGAACGCCCCGGCTTTTTCATTCGTGCCTTACGTGAAAGCGCTACGGTTTTCCAAGCCTTGCGGATTGATGGCAAAATCAACGGTTTTTACTACGCACGCAAAATTGAGTTTGAGGATGAAAGCATTGGCGTAATTGTCGTAGAGGTAGACCTTCAGCGCCAAGAAAACTTTTGGCGCCGTAGTGGCGCTAACGTGGTCCTGTCTGATTCTGCTGGCGATATCTTGCTCGCATCGCAACCGACGTGGCGCGATACCACGCTTCAGGATTTGCTAACGTCAACCTATAGACCAACCACATCCGAACGTTTGTTTGGCAACGAAGATCAATCTCCGCAATCATTTGTCCACATCAACGGTCAACGCCTGCTGGTCAGCGAGGCCAGCGTTGGGTTTCTTGGTTGGGACCTGAGCTATTTCGCGTCCCTCGAAGACGCGCAGGCGCGGGTGAACGCCTTTATTGCTTTGGAATTGATGATTCTGGCGATGCTCGCGGCCCTTATCTTCTATCTGATCTCGCGCAAAACTACGCGAAAGTCGACGGAAATTCAGGCTGAGTCCGCCGAATTGCGGCGCCTAAACAATCGCTTATCTAGCGAGATTGAACAGCGGCAACGTGCCGAACAAATGCTGGAAACCGCTGAACAAAGCTTGGAACAGGCGTCCAAACTCGCGGCTTTGGGCCAGATGTCGGCGTCGGTCAGCCACGAGTTGAACCAACCGTTGGCTGCAATGCGGACCTATTTGGCGGGCGCACGCCTTTTGTTGCAACGAAACCGAACAGAAGAAGCCTTGATCAGCTTTCAGCGCATCGACGATCTTATCGAACGCATGGGCGCAATTACCAAACAGTTGAAATCGCACGCAACGAAGGCATCCGGTGTTGCGATCACGGTTGATTTGCGAGATTCGGTTACTTCGGCCATGTCGATGATGGCCCCACAACTCGGGCAGACGCAGGTAAACATCGTGCGCAACATTCCGGCCCAGCCAGCCAATGTGGTTGGTGATCCGGTACGCATTGAGCAGATCATCGTTAACCTTTTGCGCAATGCTCTCGATGCAGTGAAACCTGTTGAAGATAAGCGGATCGAGATTACATTGAGGGTTGATGACGTCGTAACCCTTACTGTTCAGGACAACGGCACGGGGATCGAGGACGCTAGCACCCTGTTTGAGCCCTTCGCAACGACCAAAAAACCCGGCGAAGGAGTCGGGCTTGGCCTTGCGATTTCCGCCGGTTTCGCAAGCGACATGAACGGCAAGTTAACCGGCCGCAATGCAACGCCGGTCGGGGCAATTTTTGAATTACAACTACCTCGGGCATCCGCCCAGTAACTATCGGAGTCAGCATGTCTGAAACATTAAAAGTCGCGATCATTGATGACGAAGCTGATATGCGTGCGTCGATCAGCCAGTGGTTGGAGCTATCGGGTTTCAAAACGATCTGTTTTGAAACAGCGACCGAGGCGATCACCACGCTCGGCTCGGATTTTCAGGGCATCGTATTGTCTGACATCCGCATGCCCGGCATGGATGGGATGGAGCTGCTCAAACGTCTGCACACCGTTGACTCTGCCCTGCCCGTGATTTTGATAACGGGGCACGGCGATGTGCAAATGGCTGTCGATGCTATGCGGATAGGCGCTTACGATTTCGTTGAAAAACCTTTTGACCCCGAGCGCTTGGCCGACCTGACCCGCCATGCAATCGAGGCACGGCGTCTGACACTGGATAACCGCGCTTTACGACGCGAGCTGTCCGACGGCACCGTTCTGCTTCGTAAGATAATGGGTAACAGTCCACAGATCGCAAAACTACGAGAGGATATTTTGGACCTCGCGCAGGCGGATGCCAACGTGTTGATCACAGGTGAAACCGGCACAGGCAAAAGCCTGATCGCGCGCGGCATTCACGCCTGTGGTTCGCGCCAAGGGAAACCTTTTTATTCGCTTAATTGCACTGCCTTGAGCGAAGAAGAGATGTTGGCGCGGCTATTTGGTCCGGCGATTGACGCGGAAAATCGTCCGGTAATGGCCTCTAGCGTACCGTGTACGTTATGTCTGGAAGATGTGCATTCACTGTCGGAAACAGTACAGAGCCGTCTTCTAGCGGCCTTGGAAAAAATGGATGTGGATGGCGATGAACACATCGTTCGTATCCTCTCTATCTCGGGAGTTCCAATTGATGAAACCCAAAAAGCCTTACGTCCGGACCTATACTATCGCCTTGCAAACATGGAGGTGGCAGCACCCACCCTTCGGGAGCGCGGCGAAGATGTGCTGATCCTGTTCACCCGTTTCTTGCAGCTGTTTTCCGAAGACTATGGTTGTGATGTCCCCGAACTTACCGCTCAGGACGCAGCCAACCTGCTGCAAGCCGCGTGGCCGGGGAATATTCGCCAACTACAAAACCTTGCTGAACGCGCCGTACTTCAATCGAGGCGTGGTGAGACAGGCATAGCGTCATTGCTGACCGACGAAGGGTTGCGCGAGCCATCAGAACAGACCGGCGAGAAACCTTTGAAGGAACACGTTGAAGCGTTTGAGCGTATGCTGATCGAAAATGCATTGCGTCGAAACCGGGGATCTGTTGCATCAGTGATGGAAGAACTCGCCCTGCCCCGCAGAACCCTGAACGAAAAAATGGCGAAATACGGTCTTAGCCGTGGCGACTACGTTTAGGCGTAGTTGGCCAACTCGGCGGTCAGATCGCCGTAACCGGTGAAGCGGCGCTCATAGACTAAACCCAGTCTTTCAGCGGCCTCCTCGGCTAACGTATCTAGTTCGGGCTGGTTTGTTTGCGCTAAATACACCAGTTTCTCGTAGTTTCCAAACAACATGTCGCGCAGTTGTGGGTGACGATCTAGCCCCATAGGCTTCCACACGAAGCTATCGAACTGGCGTACCAAAAAGTCGGTCAGGTAGAACGCGGTGAATTCGGTATCGGCATGAGCAGCGAAAACCGCGTTGCCCTCGAAAAAACTGTAGCAATGCGGCCCCTCGGCCATTTGGACGCCCAGTTCATTGCACCGCGCTTGCAACAGTCCACCTGTGCCGCAGTCCGCGTATACTACGAATATGTCGTCATATTTGTCACGCGCCTGTACCACCAAGGCTTCGACGGCGTCGGGAATTTTTTCGGGTGTCAGGTGAAGATTGGCAGGCAAACATTGCAAATCCATATGCGTCCAACCGTTAGCTTTGGTTAACGCAAGAATTTCACGTGCCAAAGCGCCACAAGCCAACAGAAGAACGCGACCACCCGAAGTGTCCGCGTTCATACCGGCTGTTGTCAGTTGTTCATCCGTGTAGGACATAACGTTTAATCAGGCCGAAAGCTGGTTGTGCTTTCTGGCCATGAATTCCTTGGCTGTTTCCACGGCGACGGCCGCATCGCGGCAGTATGCATCAGCACCAATGGCTTTGCCAAACTCTTCATTCAGCGGTGCACCACCGACCAATACAATATAGTCATCGCGTTTGCCTTGTTCGACCAATGTGTCGATGACGACTTTCATGTAGGGCATCGTGGTTGTTAGCAGTGCCGACATGCCCAGAATGTCCGCACCGTCGTCGGCCAACGCCGCCAGATATTCTTCAACGGAATTGTTGATCCCGATGTCCTGAATTTCGAATCCGGCACCTTCCATCATCATCCCAACGAGGTTTTTACCGATGTCGTGAATGTCACCCTTGACCGTACCGATAACCATTTTGCCAAGACGCGGGGCGCCTGTTTCGATTAGCAAAGGCTTAAGGATTGACATGCCACCCTTCATAGCGCCCGCAGCCAACAAAACTTCTGGTACAAACAGGATACCGTCACGGAAATCGACCCCAACGATCGCCATTCCCTCAACCAACGCTTTCGTCAAAATGTCGTAAGGCGTCCATTTGCGTTCCAGCAAAATGTTAACGGACTCTTCGATTTCTTCCTTCATGCCATCATAAAGGTCATCCATCATTTGAAGAACGAGTTCTTCATCGTTCAGTTCGCTTAGAACTAGGTCGTCTTCATCATCAGACATGGTGGTATTCCTAAATGGGTGCGGGTTGTATTCTCAGCTTTGAGTTACAGCGCAATATGCAATGAATTCTCGGCGGTTTGCGACAGTCGTTAGACAATATCCGACTCAAGCGCCGCGACGACGATTTCTGCGTTTAGGTGCGGTACCGCCATCAAGACCATCGGAATCCGACGAAAACGCACCAAGCGCGGCGCGAATTGTGTCCGCATCCGGGATAGGGCCACGAGGTCGCGATTCCAGTGCCGCTTTCATTGCAACCAGATGTTCGGGCAACGTGCCACAGCACCCACCAATAATTTTGGCGCCTGCATCACGCGCTAGTAAAGCGTATTCGCCCATCAATTCCGGTGTGCCATCATAATGGATATGACCATGAACGTATTTAGGAATCCCGGCATTACCCTTGGATACAATCGGTATAGACGGGTTGGCTTGCGTGAACCCCAACAAGGTGCGCAGCAAGTCCGAGGCACCAACCCCGCAATTCGCGCCAAACGCGATGGGTTTATTCTCAAGCCCTTCGACCATTGCAACCATATCCGTCGCAGTAACACCCATCATGGTGCGACCGGCGGTATCGAAACTCATCGTGCCGACCCAAGGTGCGTCAACGTTTTGAAACGCTTTCGCCGCCGCTTTGTATTCTTCAGGTGCAGAGATCGTTTCCAGCCAAAGCACATCTGCCCCGCCTTCCATCAACCCTTTTGCCTGTTCTTCGAAAATCTCGACAGCACTGTCGAAGGAAAGCTCGCCAACGGGTTCCATGATCTCACCCGTGGGGCCAACGGATCCCGCAACGACAATCTTACGCCCGGAGGCATCAGCCGCCTCGCGACCAATCTCGGCGGCGATGCGGTTCAAAGTGAACACGTCATTCTGTCGATCGTGCAGCTTTAGGCGCGAAAAATTTCCGCCGAATGAATTTGTCAGAAAAATATCGCTACCGGCATTAATCGCGCCGTCATAAAGCGCCCGAATCCGGTCAGGATGGGTTTCATTCCAAATTTCGGGAGCCTCGCCCGCTTCCAGCCCCATGTTAAACAGGGTGGTTCCGGTGGCGCCATCGCCAAGCAGCCAATCACGTTCGGCCAGTAGTTCGCTTAGAAGGTCGGTCATGCCGTCAAATCCTCTTCCTAAAGTAATGCGTTCGAAATCTGCCTA
>CALCGO010000627.1 GCA_937901055.1 uncultured Rhodobacterales bacterium | reverse complement strand
CCATCTCGAACTCGGTAATATCAAACTGAAATATAGGCCTTATACTGAGGTCTCACCTATTCATATGATATAAACCAATTGTGGTCTTCCGCGATTCTATGGATGCTACATGTTGTGTAAAGTAATGAGTGTGGGGCTTAACTATGACTTTTGAAATAAAAACGACCTTGGCCTTAATAAGCTTTTTAGTCATAGCGTTGCTTGTTTACCCGATGGTAGCAACGACGCAATGGGATAAGCTGAACTTAAATTTCCCTCAATCGGAGATTTCTCCGGCACAGTCAGCACCGCTTGATTGGCGTGCGCTGATATCGGAATAATAAAAACGGCCGGGCGATGACCCGGCCTTTTTACTTATACCAGCATACTTAGCGGATCTTCCAGATACCCCTTGATGGCGGCAAGGAACGTCGCGCCAAGCGCACCATCTATTACACGGTGGTCTACTGAAAGTGTCACTGACATTACGGTTGCAACCCCCAACTCCCCATCCGCATTCACGACTGGCTTTTTCGCGCCAGCGCCCACAGCCAAAATCGAGGCTTGTGGTGGGTTGATAACGGCGTCAAAATTGTCGATGCCCATCATACCCAAATTTGAAATCGCAAAGCTACCGCCTTGATATTCCTGCGGCATCAGCTTGCGCGTTTTCGCCCGCGCCGCAAGATCTTTCATCTCGGCAGACAGGGTCGAAAGAGTTTTCAGATGACTGTCGCGCAACACGGGCGTGAACAGACCACCCTCGATCGCTACCGCGACGGCCACATCGGACGGCGCAAGTTTCAACACACGATCACCAGCCCAAACCGCGTTGCAATCCGGGACGTCTTGCAACGCAAGCGCAGAAGCTTTGATGATGAAATCGTTGACCGACAGCTTAACGCCTTTGGATTCCAGTGACTTATTCAGCTTCGAGCGGAACGCCAACAACGCATCCAATTGAATATCGCGGCGCAGATAGAAATGCGGCACGGTTTGCTTTGCCTCTGTCAGGCGCGCTGCAATGGTCTTGCGCATCCCGTCGAGTGTGACTTCCTCGTACTCGCGATCCGCATACATTGTCTTGACGGTTTCCGCATCAGCACTTTGGGCCATGGCGGGGGCCGCACTTACGCTCGGCGATTGCACTGCGGCTATCGGAGCAGCAGTTGCGTTTTCAACGTCGGCTTTGACGATACGACCTTTAGGGCCGGAACCAGTGATCGTTGCCAAATCCAAACCCTTGTCAGCCGCAATGCGACGGGCGAGGGGGGAAGCGAATACACGCGAGCCATCGCTGGCCGCGGGCGCTTTGGACGCAGGTGCGCTGACAGGCGCAGCATCGGCTACTACCTCGGCCACAGCTTCGTCGGTCGCAACTGGGGCAGGTGAAGCAGCAGGTGCATCTGAAATAGCCGAAGCTTCCTCTCCATCCTCCAGCAACACTGCAATCACAGCGTTAACCTTAACGCCTTCCGAACCTTCAGGTACAACGATCTTGCCGATCACGCCTTCATCGACGGCTTCGAATTCCATCGTGGCTTTGTCGGTCTCGATTTCGGCCATGACGTCACCGGATTGAACCGTATCACCTTCTTTAACTAGCCATTTGGCCAGGGTGCCTTCTTCCATCGTCGGGGAAAGCGCGGGCATCATAATGTTGATAGGCATGTCTGCTCTCCTTAACGGTAAGTTACTGATTTAACGGCGGAAATTACTTCGTCCGTCGTCACCAGCGCAAGTTTTTCGAGGTTGGCCGCGTACGGCATAGGTACATCTTTACCTGTGCAATTAATCACCGGCGCATCCAGATAGTCGAACGCCTGTTCCATCAAAACCGCCGAGATATGATTCCCGATCGAGGCTACAGGGAACCCTTCCTCGACCGTCACACAACGGTTGGTCTTTTTCACGGAATTGATGATCGTCTCCGTATCCATTGGGCGTAACGTGCGAAGGTCGATGACTTCAGCGCTGATGCCTTCTTCGGCCAGCTTGTCGGCGGCCTCAAGTGCATATTGCATACCAATGCTGAAGCTGACGATGGTTACATCCGTGCCCTCGCGCCAGATTTTGGCTTTGCCGATGGGCACGGTGTAATCGTCGATTTCGGGCACATCAAAACTGCGGCCATACATGATTTCGTTTTCAAGGAATACCACAGGGTTCTGATCTCGAATGGCTGATTTCAACAAGCCCTTCGCATCTGCGGCCGAATAAGGCGACAAAACCTTCAACCCGGGAACTTGTGCATACCAAGCC
>CALCGO010000626.1 GCA_937901055.1 uncultured Rhodobacterales bacterium | reverse complement strand
CAGACCTGTGCGGTCAAGGATTTTGACGTCCCATTCCTTTTCCAGATTTCGCTGCTGAATAGGGCTAAGTTTACCATCAATGATAACAAGCCCGACGTCGTTGGCGGCTAAAAGAGCCTTAATTTCCTCAACCTTGCCTTTGCCAAACAACGTCCCTGCCCTAGGTTTCGGAACCCTCGTGACAAGCGAAGTCGCGACCTCAACATCCAGCGCTTCCGCGAGATTGACAGCCTCTTCAAGCGCAAGCGACGGCGTACGCCGCTTGATCTGACCGGATAAATCAGGGTGGATAACCGCACAACGCATCAGGCGTTATTCCGCATCGTCACCGTCATACAAGTTAACGGGTTGCGAAGGCATGATGGTCGAAATCGCGTGCTTATACACAAGTTGCGAGGAACCATCACGGCGCAGCAAGACGCAAAAGTTGTCAAACCAGGTGATAACACCTTGTAATTTAACACCATTCACGAGGAATATCGTTACGGGATTTTTCGCCTTCCGAACATTGTTCAGAAACGCATCTTGCAGGTTTTGCTTATCATTAGCCATTATTCTCAGCCTTCAGT
Organism: uncultured Rhodobacterales bacterium; assembly: GCA_937901055.1. Lineage (GTDB taxonomy): Bacteria > Pseudomonadota > Alphaproteobacteria > Rhodobacterales > Rhodobacteraceae > NORP23. The sequence goes on along the minus strand of CALCGO010000626.1, from coordinate 2,099 downwards.
TTAAGGAACCCAACTCGATAGCCGGTTCTTGTTGTTATTATCTGATATAATGGGGGCAAGTTGACGATATTTCCACCCCTAAGCGTTGCTTTTGTTCGCAATCGCACAAAAAACACCTAACGTCGCCAGTAATTCGGGTTAAATAGCGCGATTAGGGCTAAAACTTCCACTCGGCCAAAAACCATTCCAACACACAGAATTATCTGCCCGTAGACACCAACATCCGTATAACGAAGCCCCGAGTCGAGCATCCCGGCCACCGGCCCCGTATTGGTCACCGCAGCGATTGACAGAGCGATCGCATCCTCAAAACTGGCTCCGATGAAAGACAAGGCCAGCATTATCGAGGCAATTCCAATCAAAAATAGCATAAAGAATATCCACGCCATAAATGCACCTTCGCGCCGGAAGCGACGTGCAGCCATCCCCGCGCCGCCAACACTGGAAGGATGCACCAAACGCTCCATTTCCCGAAGGCCGTGTTTGTATAACGCGTATACTCGCAGTAGCTTCACACCGCCTGCCGTGGTGGCAACACCACCACCCATAACCGCAAGGGCAAGAAGAATCACACCCGGCGTACCTAAACCAGACCAGTTCTGCGCCGTCTGCCAGTCTGCACTTTCAAAACCGGTCGTGGTCATGAACGACATCACCGTGAACACACTACCCCAAAACGCTGCAAATGCGGCGTTTACATCTTGCTGGGTAGAAACGTCGAAGGAGGCAATCCAGTGTCGCATGAAAAGCAAAACAGGTACGCCGATGACTGCGATCAACATCAAACGCACCTCGACATCGCGCCTGATCCAACGCCAACTTCCTGACCCGATAGATTGGAACCCTCGATTAGAGATGGCGAACAACATGAAAACCACCATAAATACTTCGCCCATTCGACCACTTGCAGAATTAACTACGCCGCCAACCGGGGAAATTCCGCTGGTCGAAACGATCGACATCGCGTGAATCGAAGCCACATAGGCACGATCCCCTAACATAAATAACAAAGCCATAAGCGCAAATGTAACCACGACATAAATTGGCGCAATCTTTACCGCGTATTTCTCGATCCGTTCAGCGGGATCCGTCGAGCCGAATGAGCCTGTCCCGCCGTCTGAACCCAGCACAGTCGAGCGAATTTCGAACCCGCCAAGATTCAAAGGCTCCATCACACTAAGGGCAATAACCAGCACAAAAAAACCGCCCATCCACGCCACGAGCGCGCGCCATAGATGTAGCGGTTCGGCAATACTTAACGGATCATTAATCAGCGTTGCGCCTGTGGTTGTTAGGCTGGACAACATTTCGAAATACCCTTGCATCGGACCGATTGACGGAACAAGGGCCGCAAACGGCATTGCAAGAAAAACAGGCAGAACCGTGTAAACCAGAAAGATCGTAATAAGATGTGAGCGCGCCGAAATACGCGGCAGCCGGTTCATTAGTGCCAGCCCTAATATGATTGATATTATGAGGATAAATAGGGAATAGCTTAGGAATACTTGCATAACACGCAGCTCACCCAACTTCGCTGCGTGCAAAGCCGGGATGAACATGCTCAACGCACCAATTATCATAATCAATACGAACAGCGGATAATTTCGAAGATGCGCTATCATCAGAAAAATTCGATGTTAACCTGAAACAGCTTTTCAATCACGGGGATGTCAGAGCTAAGGGCGAAGAACACAAGCACGTCCCCCTCCTCGATCCTCGTGTTACCCCTTGGTAACAGGATCTCACCGCGTTTGATAACGGCGCCAACCATCGCACCCTCCGGCCAGTCAATATCGCGAATAAGTTCGCCTGACAGTGGCGAGGTTCCCATGACCTGTGCCTCGATCACTTCAGCCTCGGCATCGCCAACCGAATATACTTTTCGAACACTACCATGCCGGATATGTCGCAAAATCGAGGAAACCGTAGTTGCGCGCGGGTTAATAAACGCATCAATTCCAAGGGGTGCCATCAGCGACGTAAGACTTGGATCATTGATGAGCGCAATCGTCAGTGGACATCCCAGCGCTTTGGCGCGAGCACAAGACAGCAGGTTGGTCTTATCGTCATCCGTTACGGCCAAGAGCGCATCAGCTTTG
>CALCGO010000625.1 GCA_937901055.1 uncultured Rhodobacterales bacterium | reverse complement strand
CAGTCGTGCGGTCAGGTCTTCTTCAAGCCGCTGTACCCGCCGCCCGACTGTTGCGGGGTCCATTTTCAACGCCCTCCCCGCGTTCGAGAGGCTGTTAAGCCTTGCCACTTGCAAGAAAACCTTCAGATCATCCCAACGTAGTTTACTGACCGACATTGCCACCCTTTGCATAATTGCACTATGTTTTTACCATATTACGCCTATGGATTGCAAAAATGCAAGAGTATGATCGCATCAGAATTGATTCCAACGGGAGAAAACCATGAAAGAATTAACACATTACATCAACGGCGAGCACGTCAAAGGCACGTCCGGTCGTTTTGCAGACGTATACAACCCAGCGATTGGCGAAGTTATTGCCAAGACGCCTTTGGCGAATGCTGCTGAAATGGACATGGCTGTTAAAGCCGCAGAAGCCGCGCAGCCTGCGTGGGCAGCTGTTAACCCGCAACGTCGTGCACGTGTCATGATGAAGATGGTTTTGCTTCTTAACCGCGACATGGACAAGCTGGCCGAAGCCCTTTCGCGTGAGCATGGTAAAACATTGCCAGACGCAGCTGGCGACGTTGTTCGTGGCCTTGAAGTGGTAGAATACTTCATCGGCGCACCCGAGTTGCTGAAAGGTCAGTACACAGACGGCGCTGGCCCTGGCATTGATATGTACTCGATGAAACAGGCGCTTGGTGTGACTGCTGGCATTACGCCATTCAACTTCCCTGCGATGATCCCTTTGTGGATGTGCGCCCCTGCGATTGCTTGTGGGAACGCATTCATCCTGAAACCATCCGAGCGCGATCCTTCCGTACCGCTTATGATTGCTGAGCTTTTCGAAGAAGCAGGTTTGCCAAAAGGTATTATTCAGGTCGTTAACGGCGACAAAGAAGCCGTTGACGCGATCATCGAACACCCGACTATTCAGTCGATCGGTTTCGTTGGCTCCACGCCTATCGCCGAGTATATCTATGGCGGCGGTTGTTCTGCTGGCAAACGTGTTCAGTGTTTCGGTGGTGCTAAAAACCACGCCATCATCATGCCGGATGCGGACATGGACAATGTTGTAGACGCGCTGATCGGTGCGGGTTACGGCGCAGCTGGCGAACGCTGCATGGCGATTTCGGTTGCTGTTCCTGTTGGCGAAGGCACTGCGGATCGTCTGATCGCGGCCCTTGCTCCACGCGTGGAAAGCCTGAAGATCGGTCCTTACACATCTGGCGACGACGTGGACTTCGGTCCGGTTATTACCGGTGCTGCGAAAGACAAAATCAACGCACTTGTTGAAAGTGGTCTTGAACAGGGTGCAACGCTGGCCGTCGATGGTCGCGGGTTCAGCCTGCAAGGGTATGAAAACGGGTTCTTCGTTGGTGCATCCCTGTTTGACAATGTCACAACCGACATGGAAATCTACAAACAGGAAATCTTCGGACCAGTTCTATCCGTTGTTCGTGCCGAAACCTATGAAGAGGCCATCGGCCACGCCATGGACCACGAATACGGTAACGGTACTGCGATCTTTACACGTGACGGCGATACTGCACGCGATTTTGCAAGCCGTATCAACGTTGGCATGGTCGGCATCAACGTGCCAATCCCTGTGCCATTGGCTTACCACACATTTGGCGGCTGGAAAAAATCGGCATTCGGCGATTTGAACCAGCACGGCCCGGATGCGTTCAAGTTCTACACGCGCACTAAAACTGTGACTTCGCGTTGGCCGTCGGGCACTAAAGAAGGTGCGGATTTCTCCATTCCGACAATGTAAGTCTTACCAATAAAAATAATCGTAAACGCCCCGACATGTTCGGGGCGTTTTCATATGAACTAAAAGCTTCCCAAACGTTCAGGTTTTCTATATTAACTGAACAACCATTCATTTCGATATGGAGAGCCGGATGAGCTATAATTTGATAATTTTTATACTATCACTTATCGCCTTCGCGGTGCTCAATAACCGTTTCCTGAAGAATGATTACGAATACCAAAAGCAAAGCAAAGAGTTTTCATTGCTTACTGACCCGCTGGGCATTCGTCGCTTCAAGCAACAACCAAAGAAGATGGCTGCTCTTATGGCCGTATTGTTCGGGCCAATCGGCATTTACAATCTGATCCTAACTCTAACCGCAGGATAATCGCATGGATTTCGCACTCTCCGAAGAACAACAGATGATTTTTGATATGGCCTACGACTTTGGCCAAGAAAAAATCGCCCCATTCGCGGCACAATGGGAGGAAGAGGAATCCATCCCCAAATCCTTATGGCCCGAGATCGCGGCCTTGGGTTTCGGTGGTTTGTATGTTTCAGAAGAGCACGGCGGCTCCGGCCTATCACGCCTTGATGCAACATTGGTGTTCGAGGCCTTGGCGATGGCCTGCCCTGCTGTTGGCTCGTTCTTGTCCATCCACAACATGTGTGGCGGGATGATCGACAAGTTCGGTTCAGCGGAAACAAAAGCCAAGTGGTTGCCCGATCTATGCACGATGGACAAAGTGTTTTCCTATGCGTTGACGGAACCGGGTTCGGGGTCTGACGCCTCGGCATTGCGGACCAAAGCGGACAAGACCAACGAGGGTTACAGCCTGAACGGAACCAAGGCGTTCATCTCTGGTGGTGGGTATTCCGATGCGTATATCGTGATGGCGCGCACTGGCGACGACGGACCGAAAGGGATTTCCTCGGTCGTCGTTGAGGCAGGCACTGAAGGGTTATCGTTTGGCGCGCTGGAAAAGAAGATGGGCTGGCGGGCACAACCAACAGCGCAGGTTCAGTTTGACGATTGCAAAATTCCTGCGGACAACCTGATTGGCGAAGAAGGCAAAGGGTTCAATTACGCGATGGCAGGGCTTGATGGCGGGCGGTTGAATATTTCAGCCTCGGCTTTAGGTGGGGCGCAAAACGCGCTTAACATCGCGCTGAATTATATGGGTGAACGTAAAGCCTTTGGCAAAACCATCGACCAGTTTCAAGCGTTGCAATTCCGTGTCGCGGATATGGAAATTGAACTACAAGCGGCTCGGACGTTCTTGCGCCAAGCGGCTTGGAAGCTGGATACAGGCGCACCGGATGCTGGTAAATTCTGCGCTATGGCGAAACGGTTTGTGACGGATACGGCATTTGATGTCGCCAATGATTCCTTACAAATGTTGGGCGGATATGGATACCTTACAGACTACGGCGTTGAGAAAATTGTACGGGATTTGCGCGTACATCAAATCCTTGAGGGCACGAACGAGATCATGCGTATGATCACCGCCCGCGCCTTGCTTCAGGAGCGTGATCGTGGCTGACATTGATATTCGCATAG
>CALCGO010000624.1 GCA_937901055.1 uncultured Rhodobacterales bacterium | reverse complement strand
AGCCCGCATCGTCGCACAGGCAACAGTAGTTGGCGATGCACCAGAGGGTGGTCACTACTTTGCCCCGACATTGTACGGCGGCATCGACCCTAATGACCCACTGGCCCAGAACGAAATCTTCGGCCCCGTACAGGCAATAATCCCGTTCGACACAGAAGAAGACGCGCTGCGCATCGCGAACAGCACTGCATACGGCCTTGTCGCATCAATCTGGACACGCGATGGCGCACGCCAAATGCGCTTGGCCAAAGCACTGCGCGCGGGTCAGGTGTTCATCAACAACTACGGTGCAGGCGGTGGCGTAGAACTGCCCTTCGGCGGAAGCGGAAAATCCGGTCACGGTCGCGAAAAAGGCTTCGAGGCACTCTACGGTTTCTCGGTTCTTAAAACCGTTGCCGCCCATCACGGATAACTGCCCGCGATAAGGTTAATTGTGTGGATCGGCCCCCGTCGCCATCATCCAGTGATGCGGTTGATGGTGCATCCCAGACGCCATGATACCGTAAAATCCGAGCCCTTTCAGCTTGGCTAGATCGGTTGCCGGGACACTTACAGTCATAATCGCCCCGCCGGAAATCTCTTCGGCGGAGTAGGTCCAACTATCAACCCCGTCCATCACCTGAACATGTGCCATCACCATTCGTTGGATCGAAGGCGTAACATCTTCGGCTCCGGTCACGATAAACCGCAGACCACCCTCGACTTCTTCCGTATCGGTTCTGGAATCAATGGTAACGATATCCATATCGCGTAGATGTTCACGCAAGCCATCAATGTTGACCGCGGACCAATCGGTGTGCGGGTCGGCACTCAAGACGTTTACCACTTCGGCGATGGCGGCGAAGGCAGATTGCCCTGGCTCTATTAGCGGTGACCCACCGATACCCTGCGCCATCTGCCCGGGAATAACCACGCCTTGGCCATGTTGCATTTCCGGTGTGTGTTGCATCTGCGCAAAAGCCGGAGCCGCCATAACGGTCAATATCGCGAAAATTCTTAGCATTATCTCACCCATTTATTATTGTTCGTTGAGTTTACTCTTGCCAGTAACAGTCTCTGTGGAACATGATAGTGATCATGTCCTTGAGCTTTTTTCACCATCTCCTCAGTCTGGACCACCAAAAACGCACCCTCGCAGTCGGAGAGTTGGTGTTCGAGCGTGACGACCCGGTCAAATCCCTGTTCACTGTCGAATCCGGCGAGGTCCATCTGTTACGTCGCCAACCGGACGGAGCAGGTGTCGTCTTGCAACGCGCAACCGCTGGCGCGGTGCTTGCGGAGGCTTCGTTCACGTCGCAAACTTACCATTGCTCGGCCGTCGCGGTGGAGCAATCGACATTAGTGGTGTTTGATCGAAAAAAGGTACTAGCGCTGCTGGACAGTGATCCACAAATTGCGCGCACCTTCAATATCCACCTCGCAGCCGAAGTTCAGCGCGCCCGTCGCCGTGCGGAAATACTGTCGCTACGTCGCGTGGCTGACAGGCTGGACGCGTGGCTGATTTGGAACGATAATGTACTGCCCTCAAAGGGGCGATGGCACCGTGTGGCCGATGAAATCAGCGTGACTTACGAGGCCCTTTACAGGGAACTTGCGCGCAGGCGCTAGCGGTGCAACGATCAGTTTGAATAAACAGGAGCAACCATGAGACTTTCAGGTAAAACAGCCATCGTAACCGGCGGAGCGTCCGGCTTTGGCACAGGTATTGTGCGGAAATTCATCGCTGAAGGGGCAACCGTAATGATTGCCGACATCAACGGCGATGCGGCACAGAAAACCGCTGACGAACTTGGCGCGCTTGCCTGCACAGTCGACGTTGCAAACTCCGCTAGCGTCAAAGCAATGGCCGAAGCTGCGATCGCCCAAATGGGCCACATCGACATACTGATTAACAACGCTGGCATCACGCACTTGCCAACTCCGATGGAAGACGTAACCGAAGAAGAATTCGACCGCGTTTTGAACGTTAACGCCAAGTCGGTTTTCCTGACTGCAAAACACATCGTGCCGCATATGAAATCTCGTGGTACTGGCGCAATCCTGAACGTTGCTTCGACCGCCGGCGTCAGCCCGCGACCAAAGCTGAATTGGTACAACGCCTCGAAGGGTTGGATGATTACCGCAACCAAAGCTATGGCCGTAGAACTCGCCCCCGAAGGCATCCGCGTTAACGCCATCAACCCCGTCGCTGGCGAAACCCCGCTGTTGAAATCCTTCATGGGCGAAGACACCCCCGAAGTCCGCGCCAAGTTCATTTCCACCATTCCAATCGGTCGTTTCTCAACACCCGAAGACATGGGCAACGCCGCTTGTTTCCTATGTTCCGAAGAAGCCAGCATGGTTACCGGCGTGGCAATGGAAGTCGACGGCGGGCGCTGCATATGAAAATCGGCCCTCGCAATCTAATCACAGATGTTGCCGGCCTTCGGGTTGGCAACGCCCAAAACGATGCGATCAAGACCGGCACGACGGTTCTGCTGGGGGATGTGCCCTTCACGGCAGCCGTGCATGTGATGGGTGGCGCGCCCGGAACACGCGAAACAGATTTACTTGCACCAGACAAACTGGTGCAAGAAGTCGACGCGCTGGTTTTATCCGGTGGTTCGGCCTTCGGTCTCGATGCCCCGTCGGGTGTTTGTGATGGCCTGCGGAAAATGGGCCGTGGCTTCAAAGTCGGGGATGCAATTGTTCCCATCGTTCCCGGTGCAATTCTGTTCGACCTGTTGAATGGCGGCGACAAAAACTGGGATGAAAACCCGTATAAAGACCTCGGTGCCAAGGCATTGGCGGACGTGTCCGAAGACTTTGATCTTGGGACTGTCGGCGCAGGTACGGGGGCTACAACTCAGGAACTCAAAGGGGGCCTCGGCTCCGCCTCGGTGGTGCTCGACAATGGTATCACGGTCGGGGCGTTGGTCGCGGTGAATGCAATCGGGTCGGTTATCCAAGGTGAACAACAACATTTTTGGGCTGCGCCGTTTGAAGTTAACGGGGAATATGGCGGCCATGGTTCTGCGGCTTCGCTGGACCCGCTACAACCCTCGCAAGCATTCGCTAGCCCGCCTCACAGCACCAACACGACGATCGCGATTATTGCCACCGATGCAGTCCTCACCCAAGCCGAGGCAACCCGCATGGCAGTCGCCGCACATGACGGCATGGCCCGCGCCATCATCCCGAGCCATACGCCCTTTGACGGTGATCTGGTATTCGCGGCGGCCACCGGAAAAATACCGTTGACCGATTCACCGATGGATCAGTTAGCCCTTGGCCAAGCCGCAGCCTCGAGCCTGTCCCGCGCCATCGCTCGTGGTGTTTACGAGGCGACGGCTGACGCGGGCGATACCATGCCGACGTGGCACGACAAATGGGCAAAAGGTTAACGCAGAACGTACATACGCGTTGTGTACGGGTTGTGTACGGATTGTGCACACGGGTTTTTGCGATTTTGGCCTAAAAGTTAACGCCCGCCAATGTTCTGCAAAAGCGGTAATAGCTTCGACATATCTGGTCCATGCGCCATACCTGTCAACGCTTTCCTAAGGGGCATAAACAACCCCTTACCCTTGCGCCCAGTTGCCTCTTTCACGGCGGTGGTCCACTCTTTCCAAGACGTATCGGAACGCGGTTCAGCAGGCAGCAATCCCATTGCTTGTTCAATGAAATCAACGTCTTCGGGGTCCACGTCAGGCTCCACACCATCACGGCAAAGCGCCCAAAGCTGGGTCAAGTCTGCACGGGTTTCGATGTTTTCGCGGGCCATTTCCCAGAAAGGGGCAACGACATCATCTGGAATTTCAAGTGCGTCAAGGTCGGCCTGAACATGGTTAATATCCATAGAATGCAACAGCTTAGCAGACAATGGGCCAAGGTCTGCCACATCGAATTTGGTCGGTGCAGAGCCAAAGCTCGAAAGATCAAACCCGTCGACCAAGCTGGCCATGTCCTGATGTAATTCCAATGGATGTGATGACCCAAGCCGTGCCATATGAGACAGCAACGCCATAGGCTCAACCCCTTGTTCCCGCAGGTCTTTCAGCGCCAGCGTGCCAAGGCGCTTCGACAACCCTTCACCCTGCGGCCCCGTCAATAACGAGTGATGCGCAAACGCCGGAACAGCACCACCCAACGCTTCGATAATCTGGATTTGGGTCGCGGTGTTGGTCACGTGATCGGACCCCCGAACCACGTTCGTAATCCCGAAATCCACATCGTCACAAACCGACGCCAGCGTATATAAAAACTGCCCGTCACCACGGATCAAAACAGGGTCCGAAACACTAGCGGCATCAATCGACAAATCGCCCAGAATTCCGTCGTTCCACTCGATGCGCTGATGGTCCAATTTGAACCGCCAATGGCCTGAACGTTCCGCCCGCAATGCGTCCTTCTCAGCATCCGAAAGTGCCAATGCCGAGCGATCATAAACCGGCGGTTTGCGCATGTTCAGCTGCTTCTTACGTTTTAGGTCCAGTTCGGTAGGTGTTTCAAAACACTCGTAAAACCGACCAGCGGCCCGTAATTCGTCTGCAACTTCATTGTAACGATCAAGGCGTGAGGATTGCGTTTCAACACGATCCCACGTCAGGCCCAACCACTCCAGATCACGCTGGATTTGGTCGGCAAACTCAACGGTTGAACGCTCTGGATCGGTATCATCCAGACGCAAAATAAATGTGCCGCCAGCTTTGCGTGCGATGGCCCAATTCATAAAGGCGGCGCGCAGGTTTCCCACGTGCAAATATCCCGTGGGCGAGGGGGCAAAACGGGTTGTAGTCATGAGGGGTCTCTCCAACGGTTGGCAATGGGGTAACGACGATCCAGCCAGAACGCGCGTTTCGTCAGGCGCGGGCCGGGAGCCGACTGGAAGCGTTTGTATTCGCTGATATACAGCAGGTGTTCAACCTTTTTTACCACGTCGCGATCATATCCGGCGGCAACACAATCAGCTACAGATGCATCCCCTTCCATCAACATGGTAAGGATACCGTCGAGCACGTCGTAAGGCGGCAAGGAATCTTCATCTTTCTGATCCTCGCGCAGCTCCGCAGTTGGTGGTTTTTCGATGATGTTTACCGGAATAACAGCACCTTCCGGCCCTTTCATCCAAGCGGCGTGGTTCTCGTTGCGCCAGCGGCAGGTCGCGAAAACGCGGGTCTTATAAAGGTCCTTGATCGGGTTGTAGCCACCGGCCATATCGCCGTAAATCGTGGCGTAACCCACTGCAACTTCTGACTTATTACCGGTCGTTAGCAGCATGGACCCGAACTTGTTCGACATAGCCATCAGCAGTAGACCACGAAGGCGAGACTGGATGTTTTCTTCGGTTACATCTGCATCGTAGCCTTCGAACAAAGGCGCTAAAGTGTTTGTAATCGCCTCGCGCCCCTCGGAAATCGAGATGTTGTCCAACCGACAACCAAGCGACGCGGCAACTTCCGCCGCATCGTCCAGCGATTCCTGCGAGGTGTATTCCGAGGGCATCATCACACAATGCACATTTTCCGGCCCCAAGGCGTCCGCCGCGATTGTAGCGACGATGGCGGAATCTACGCCACCGGAAAGGCCAAGGACCACCTTGGAAAATCCGGTTTTCTGCATGTAGTCCCGCAAACCCTCGACCATCACCCGATACTCTTGTTCTTCCAGCGAAGGGTGGCAGGCCAGTTCGCCATCCAGCGCCCGCCAACCGTCCGGTGTTTGCTCGAAGTAGACTTCCGAATAGGCCTCGTCAAACAGGGGCATCCGCGCAACCATCTTGCCGCCCGGGTTCAACACGAACGAGCCGCCGTCGAAAACCTGATCATCCTGACCGCCAACCATGTTGAGGTACACCAGCGGTAGCCCCGTCTCGATCACTCGGGCGACCATATGGTTAATGCGGCTGTCGAACTTGCCGCTGTAGTAGGGGGAACCATTTGGGACCATCAACAGTTCCGCACCGCTTTCCGCCATGGTTTCACATACATCCTCGTGCCATGCATCCTCGCAAATCGGGGTGCCGATGCGGATCGGACCAAGGCCAAAAGGACCGGATATCTGCGCGGCTTCAAACAGGCGTTTTTCGTCAAAAACATGCGTGTTCGGCAAATGATGCTTGCGTGTCAGAACGTGAACTTTGCCGCCTTTCAACACAAAATACCCGTTGTAGAGCTTGCCATCCTCAAGCACCGGTGCGCCGATCCCGAGAGCCGGACCATCCGCGCAATCTTTTGCCAACGTATTCAATGCATCAGCTACCGAATTAAGGAACGCGCGTTTTGTTACCAAATCCTGTGTTTGGTAACCGGTCAGAAACATTTCGGGTAAGGCGACGAAGTCAGCGTTTTTCTGCTTACCGCGCTGATGGGCCGTGACGGCTTTGGCCGCATTGCCAGCGATGTCACCCACGGTCGGGTTCAATTGGCATAGTGATAAACAAAAACTAACCGACATTTAGGCCTCCGCGATAATAGTTAAGGAAGGAAGTACTCCCTTATTTAGGCAAAGCACAAGCTATTAGGGCAACAGTTCGCCAACAGTCTGCCTCTGTTTGCAAAAAGTCGTTGTCAGAAGGCATGTATAACCATAGACTTCGTACAAAATATGGGCTGCGGTTTTACGCGCAGCAGTAACTAAGGGAGCCGGAGAGAGTACCTCCGGAAGGGCAGTTTGAAAAAAGTCATTCTTTTCGGAACAGCAATAGCAGTCTTGGCGATATCGCCTGCCTTGTCACAAGAAGGCAATGTCCAAATCAAACAGTACGACACCGGCGGTATTTACGAAGGTGAGTTTCTAGACGGGAAGCAACACGGGCAGGGTACATACCGTTTGCCCAATGGCTATGAATACACCGGAGAATGGGTTGCCGGACGAATCGAAGGTGTGGGTAAAGCCACTTATCCCGATGGTTCAGTCTATGAGGGCGCATTTATTAACGGTCGCCCTGAAGGGCAAGGTAAGATCATTTTCGCTGACGGCGGTACTTTTGAAGGCAGCTGGGTAGACGGCAAGATAGCAGGCAGCGGCGTGGCGATTTACGCCAACGGTGTGCGCTATGAGGGCCAGTTCGAAAATGCGGTGCACCACGGTATCGGCATTATGACCAGCGAAAACGGGTACCGGTACGA
>CALCGO010000623.1 GCA_937901055.1 uncultured Rhodobacterales bacterium | reverse complement strand
AGGCGGTGCAACGAAAGGGCGGTTTAGGTTGGTGTTATTGATAATTCATTAGCGCGATAAACCCACGGGTGGAAAGCCCGCCTCGCTCAGTGGGGTCGTTTATACACGCCAATAGTTAATAAAGTTCGAGCGTGCGCACCTGCAACCCGTATGAATGCAGCCGCCGCGAGACTTCGCCCAACCGAGGGACGGGAGTGTCGCTATATCGCTTGGGAGTGTTTGGCCGCCGTTGTGTGGTATGCATCCAGCCCGCAGGCGATGATGCGCGTTAAGTGGAAACCCTCTTCGGGAATAGTAAGGACGTCCCCGTCGAATTCGGTGAAATCCGGAAATTCGGCTGCGATTTTGTGCAAGTCGGGGCGAAGGTTCTCGGCTATGTCGCCGAATTCAGTCGTTAGGGCAGGGATGTTAACGGTGAATTCACACATCAATGTTTCTATAGCGCGGGAACGTAGTTGGTCATCGTCTGACATCGCAACGCCACGGGTTGCTGACCAATCCCCTGCGGAGATTTCCTGTGCGTAGGCGTTTGTTGTCGCGCGGTTTTGCACATAGCCTTGCGGGAACCGCGAAATTGATGACGCGCCAAGCCCTACTAAGGCGGTGCACACGTCGTCGGTGTAGCCTTGGAAGTTGCGGCGAAGGCGGCCTTCGGACGCCGCGATGGCGAGTGAATCGTCGGGTTTGGCGAAATGGTCGATGCCAAGGGCGACATATCCGGCAGTCTTGAGGGCGTCATAGGCCTGATTGAACATGTTGAAGCGATCCATCGGGCCCGGCAGGCTGTCTTCGGGGATCATTTTCTGGCGTTTGGCCATCCATGGAACATGGGCGTAACCGAACAGGGCGACGCGGTCGGGGTTCAGTTCGATCACTTGCGCGACCGTTTTATCAAGCGCGTCGCCGTCCTGAAAGGGCAGGCCATAGACGATATCGAGGTTGATCGAATTGATCCCCCGTGCGCGAAGGCCTTCAACGATATCCCGCGTGATCTCGAAGCTTTGTTCGCGGCCAATGGCCTGTTGGACCCTATCGTTAAAGTCCTGCACGCCGATGCTGGCGCGGTTCATGCCTGCGCGGGACAGCGCGTCGAGTTTGTCGTCGTTCACGGCGGCTGGATCAATTTCGACCGAGAATTCCCAATCGGGGTCGATCGGGGCAAGTTCGCGCAGCCACTCCATCAGCGAATCAATGTGATCCGGCTGAAGAATCGTCGGGGATCCACCGCCCCAATGCAGGCGTGCGATGGAAACGCCCTTCGGTATCGTGTCGGCGAGTTTGGCTATTTCGACTTTCAGGATGTCCAGATATGCCTCCACCGGAGACAAGGATTTTACGCCTTGCGTGCGGCAAGCGCAGAACCAGCAAAGGCGTTCGCAGAATGGAATATGGACGTAAATCGACAGTTTTGAACCAGTTGGTAATGCTTTTACCCAGCCATCGAAGGATTCAGACGCGACCCCTTCGTGAAATTGCGGGGCGGTCGGATAGCTGGTGTAGCGCGGCACGTTTCGTGAAAACAGGCCCGCTTCAGTTAGGCGGTCGATTTTTTTCATTCGGCCAGATAGCCGCAGCGGTGTCGTTCTGACCTTGATCGAGATCAAGCTAATAGGCTAAAAGAGGTGAACCCTTCGGAGTAGTACGCTTATTATGAAGCACGCCCCCTTAATTGCACAGAACCACATGCGCTGCGCGGATTGCCCGATCCGGCATAAAGCAGTGTGCGCGTATTGCGAGCCGCCCGAGTTGGCGAAGCTGGATGCGATGAAGTCCTACCGGACTTTTCAAGCTGGCGAAACGATCGTTTGGGCCGGTGAAGAAGTTGACGTGCTGGGGTCGGTTGTATCTGGTGTAGCGACTTTGTCGCGTACATTGCCGGACGGGCGTCGCCAGATGGTTGGCCTGTTGCTGCCTTCCGATTTTGTCGGGCGGCCCGGACGGCGGACGGCGCCTTACGATGTTGTTGCCGCAAATGAAGTTATGATTTGCCAATTCATCAAGCCAAAGTTTGAAACGCTGGTTTCGAAAACCCCTGCACTTGAACGCCGTCTGTTAGACATGACTTTGGACGAGCTTGATGCCGCACGTGAATGGATGTTGCTGCTGGGCCGCAAAACGGCGCGGGAAAAGATTGCCAGCCTTCTGGTTATCATTGCGCGTAGGGATGCGGCATTGAACAGCACAACGGTTGGAGATGGTTTACGTTTCGCGCTACCGCTGACGCGCGAGGCGATGTCGGATTACCTTGGCTTGACGATTGAAACCGTCAGCCGCCAAATTTCGGCGCTGAAGAAATCCGGCATCATCGTTCTGGAAGATTCGCGCCATGTGCACGTGCCGGACTACGGAGCGCTGCTGGATGAAGCCGGCGATGATTCTGACGGCGGATTTATTTCCTGAGCATTGACGGTTGCTAACGAAGTGTCGCTTTTATTGCTTCGGATTGCCGCAGTTTAGCGGGCCGTTATATAGGGTTTTTTGAATTTAACAGGAAATTGCCGTAATTTGGCGCGGCAGAATTGATCTAGGTCAAAGTTACTTGATCGCTTAAAGTGCAAAACACACAGTAATGACAAGACGGGCGTGGGAAAACTGCGTCTCGCATAATGAAAGAGGGACCCATGTTGAATGGTATTAAGGTAATCGTATACGGGCTGTTAGTGCTCGGTGCTGCGATGGCCGCAAATTTTGGGCGTGATCTGGCGTTTCAGGTTCACGCTATCCTCGTTGCTTCGGTGGCGGGATATCTGTTGATCAAGGCAATTGCCGCGATTGGTGACAAACCTAAGCCTAAAGAAACAGGTTATATGGATGATGTGGTGCGCTGGGGCGTTATCGCAACGGTCTTCTGGGGTTTGGCAGGGTTTTCAGTCGGCGCATGGATCGCTTTCGAGCTGGCATTCCCCGAGATCAACTTCGGCCTTTCCTATATGACATTCGGGCGTCTACGCCCTGTGCACACCTCTGCTGTGATTTTCGCCTTTGGTGGTAACGCATTGATCGCAACCTCGTTTTATGTGGTTCAGCGGACAACGGCGGCGCGTTTGTTTGGTGGAAACCTCGCGAAGTTCGTTTTCTGGGGTTACCAGTTGTTCATCGTTCTGGCCGCGACCGGTTACCTAATGGGTGCCACGCAGTCCAAAGAATATGCCGAGCCTGAATGGTACGTCGACATCTGGTTGACTATCGTATGGGTTGCTTATCTGGTTGTATTCCTAGGCACGATCTACAAACGTAAAGAGCCGCATATCTATGTGGCCAACTGGTTCTATCTGGCGTTTATCGTAACTATTGCGATGCTTCACCTTGTGAACAACATGGCGATCCCTGTTTCCTTCCTTGGATCGAAATCTGTTCAACTATTTTCCGGTGTGCAAGATGCGATGACGCAGTGGTGGTATGGCCATAACGCGGTTGGGTTCTTCCTGACGGCTGGTTTCCTTGGCATGATGTACTACTTCGTTCCAAAACAGGCGAACCGTCCGATTTATTCGTACAAACTGTCGATCATCCACTTCTGGGCACTGATCTTCTTGTATATCTGGGCTGGTCCTCACCATCTTCATTACACAGCTTTGCCTGACTGGGCGCAGACATTGGGTATGGTTATGTCCATCATCCTCTGGATGCCAAGCTGGGGTGGCATGATCAACGGTCTGATGACGCTTTCGGGTGCATGGGACAAACTACGGACCGATCCGGTTCTGCGTATGATGGTTGTGTCTATCGGCTTCTACGGTATGTCTACATTTGAAGGTCCGATGATGGCGATTAAAGCGGTTAACTCGCTTAGCCATTACACCGACTGGACAATCGGGCACGTGCACTCTGGTGCGCTTGGCTGGAACGGTATGATCACCTTTGGTGCGCTGTACTTCCTTGTTCCGGTTCTGTGGAAACGCGAAGGTCTATACAGCCTGAAAATGGTTAGCTGGCACTTCTGGCTCGCGACTATCGGCATCGTTCTTTATGCGTCGTCCATGTGGGTGACAGGCATTATGGAAGGCTTGATGTGGCGTGAAGTTGACGCGCAGGGCTTCTTGGTGAACTCCTTCGCTGACACTGTATCGGCCAAGTTCCCGATGTATGTGGTACGCGGTACTGGCGGTCTGTTGTATCTGACAGGTGCTTGCATCATGGCTTGGAACCTATGGAAAACTGCAATCGGCGCTGGGCAATCTGCTCAACCCGCAGCAGTTCCAGCAGAATAAGGGAGGATCGAAAAAATGGGTATCCTAGATAAACATAAAATAATCGAGAAGAACGCCACCCTTTTGCTGGTTCTCAGCTTGTTGGTTGTGTCCATCGGTGGTCTGGTTCAGATCGTTCCATTGTTCTACCTAGAAAACACCATCGAGGATGTTGAGGGCATGCGCCCTTACTCCCCGCTGGAGCTGACAGGCCGGAACATCTATGTGCGTGAAGGGTGTTACCTCTGTCACAGCCAGATGATCCGCCCACTTCGCGATGAAGTAGAGCGTTACGGTCACTATTCCCTGGCAGCGGAGTCGCAGTACGACCATCCGTTCCAGTGGGGTTCCAAACGTACAGGTCCTGATTTGGCACGTGTGGGTGGTCGTTATTCTGATGAATGGCACGTTGATCACCTTCGTCAGCCACAAGACGTGGTTGAAGAGTCGATCATGCCTTCGTACCGCTGGTTGGAAAACAAAACCATTGATGGCAAGTACATCGTGGATCTGTTGAAAGCTAACCGTATGACCGGTGTGCCTTACACAGACGAGATGATGGAATTCGCTTTGGAAGACTTCAAGGCACAGGCTGATCCGGATGCGGATTGGGATGGTTTGCTGTCTCGTTATCCAAAAGCGCAGACACGTAACTTCGATGGTCAGCCACAGTTGACCGAAGCGGATGCGTTGATTGCATATCTTCAGATGCTGGGCACGTTGGTTGATTTCTCGACCTTCATCCCCGAAGCAAACCGGTAAAGGAGGGTAAAATGTACACATTTTTACGCGAGCTTGCCGACAGTTGGGGCATGCTTTCACTGATGTTGGTTTTCGTAGGCATCATTGTCTATGCGTTCCGCCCGGGCACCAAGGAGCTCTATAAAGATATATCCGACATCCCGTTCCGCAACGAAGAATTTAAGGAATAAGATCATGGCTAGAAAACCTGAAAAAAAATCGAAGGTTGTCGAAACCACCGGTCACGAGTGGGACGGCATTACCGAACTTGACAACCCTATGCCGCGTTGGTGGCTATGGACCTTCTATCTGACGATCATCTGGGGCATTGGGTATGTGATTGCATATCCGGCATGGCCTTTGATTAACGGTGCTACACCGGGCTTGTTGAAGTATTCTTCGCGTCTTGAAGTCGCGGCGGACATTGCTTCGGTGGATGCGGAAAATGCTCCGTTGAACGAAAAGATCGTTAGCCTTGAACTGGAAGCGATTGCCAGAGACCCCGAAGTGGGCGCGTATGCAATCTCGGCTGGTGGTGCGGTGTTCCGTACCTTCTGTATCCAGTGCCACGGTTCCGGTGCTGCGGGTGTTGAAGGGTTCTATCCGAACCTGCGCGACGATGACTGGCTGTGGGGTGGTGATATTGAAGCTATCTATACAACAATCAGCCACGGTATTCGTGCGGATGAGGACGATGACACACGTCTGTCTGAAATGCCGGTATTTGGCGATGATTACCTCAGCCACGAGGAAATCGCACAAGCTGCGCAGTTCGTTCTGTCCCTGTCGGGTCGTGCGACTGATGAAACGCTGCTTGCAGAGGGTGCCGTTGTTTTTGAGGACAACTGTTCAGCCTGTCACGCAGAAGACGGTACGGGCGACATTGAAGTCGGTGCGCCAAACCTTGCCGATGCACTTTGGCTATATGGCGGTGATCTGGAGACAGTCACTGAAACGATTACGAACAGCCGCGGTGGTGTAATGCCAGCATGGTCCACAGAGGGACGCTTGAACGAAGCTCAACTTCGTCAGGTCGCGGTATATGTTCATGAATTGGGCGGAGGCGAATAGCCTCCACCCGATACTCCCCTTGCGTCAGGTTATATGACGCCAACTGGCCTGATCGGTTTTTCCGATCAGGCATTTTTGTTATAATACCCAATCTTGATTTAGATCAAGGTTTCTTTAGAGTAAGTATGTATTACATGCCAATAATTGAATGTGAAGTGAATCGGAGGCTCTTATGAGCACTGAAACCCCAGAAGAAGCCCCAAAACTTTATGCTGCACGTGAACCGGTATTCCCGAAGCGTGTAAAGGGCAAGTTCCGTCAACTTAAGTGGTGGCT
>CALCGO010000622.1 GCA_937901055.1 uncultured Rhodobacterales bacterium | reverse complement strand
TGCTGTAAGTAGAAATTCAATCGAGATCATGTTTCCGCCCTGTCTTTTTGTGCAACTATGGTCATGCCGGTGAAATCGGTTCCGTCGTATCCAATGCTATCAACGAGCGTCACCGAATGCACTTTGATACCCCGTTCAAACAACCGCTGTGTCAGGTCTGCTTCTGTGTAATGACAATATAGCCGCCCCAGCTTGTCGCGACGCGTTTCAGTGCCTTCGTGGATGCCGATCAGTAGCCAGCCATCGTTTCGCAAAGAATTCGCAACGCGGTCGAGGACCTGCGGGAATTCATCCCGTGGAATGTGCTGTAGGCAAAAGTTGGCCCAGATACCGTTGAAGGAATCAACCATATCCAGCCCGTTGAAATCCGCGCAAATGGTGGTGATGCCGGAAACCTTGCGAATTTGTTCCAACATCGCTTCGGACGCATCGAAAGCGGTGACATTGAAATCCATCGAATGGAAGGCGCGCGCTGCGTTGCCGAACCCGCACCCCAAATCGAGAACGTCCCCCTGCGGCGTTATCCGCTTGGCGAAGTTTATAAGCCGTTCAGATTCGCCGACTTCCTTGGGGTTTTTCCCGTATTCGACCGCAACTCTGTCGTAAAAGGCTATGGTCTCTTTATCTATTGTCATGTTCGCAGCACCCTTGGAACTTTGAATTCAACGTTTTCCTGCGCAGTTTCTACTACCTCGACCGTCACATCGTAACGGTCCTTGAACGCATCGACGACTTCGTTAATCAGCTCTTCTGGTGCGGAAGCCCCGGCTGTGATCCCGATCGAGGTGATCCCCTCAAGCGCATCCCAGTCGATATATTTGGCCCGTTGCACAAGTTGCGAGTACGCACATCCCGCTTTTTGCCCCACCTCAACCAAACGGCGTGAGTTGGAGGAATTCGGTGCCCCAATTACCAACAGCGCATCAGTTTTAAGCGCAATCGCCTTAACGGATTCCTGTCTGTTGGTGGTTGCATAGCAAATGTCTTCTTTATGTGGGCCGACAATCTTGGGAAACCGCGCATTCAACGCCGCAACAATTCCCACCGTGTCATCCACAGACAAAGTCGTTTGCGTGATAAACGCCAGATTATCGGGATCGCGTGGGTGCAATTTGGCGACGTCGGCCTCTGTTTCGACCAGCAACACTTCGCCTTCAGGCAATTGTCCCATCGTGCCGACCGTTTCAGGATGACCAGCGTGGCCGATCATCACCATTTGCAAACCGTTGCCAGAATGGCGCTCGGCCTCGATGTGAACCTTGGATACCAGCGGACACGTTGCATCGACATAGATCATCTGGCGGCTTTCCGCCTCGGCGGGAACAGATTTCGCCACACCATGGGCAGAAAATATCACGGGGCGGTCTGTTGGGCATTCGTCCAGTTCTTCGACAAACACCGCACCCTTGGCACGCAAACCGTCAACGACAAACTTGTTGTGCACGATTTCATGGCGCACATAAACCGGCGCGCCCCACTTCTCGATTGCCAGTTCGACAATCTTGATGGCACGATCAACGCCCGCGCAGAACCCACGCGGGGCAGCCAGATACAGATTTAGAGGTTTGGGCATCGATTGCTCCGCATATTCATTCCTGAACTTAATAGCGGAGCAATGGTTTGATTTACAGCCCTAGTCTTCGTCGCGATTGAACTGCTGATCGTCCGGGCGCGGAGGGCGACCGATTACGTCGCGCAGCTCGTCTAACTCGATAAAGTTATCGCATTGGCGACGCAACTCGTCTGCAATCATTGGTGGCTGCGAGCGGATCGTGGATACCACGGAAACCCGAACCCCTTTGCGTTGCAACGATTCAACAAGCGGACGGAAATCTCCGTCACCCGAGAATATCACAACATGATCGAGATGCGGTGCAAGTTCCAGCGCATCAACAGCCAGTTCGATGTCCATGTTACCTTTAATTTTACGACGCCCCATCGAATCCGTAAATTCTTTTGCGGGCTTGGTAACCATCGTATAGCCGTTATAATTCAACCAATCGACCAGTGGCCGGATCGGGGAATACTCCTCGTTTTCGAGAAGGGCAGTGTAATACATGGCACGCAGCAACTTGCCGCGGCGCATAAACTCGGTACGTAACAACTTGTAATCGATGTCAAAACCCAATGCTTTAGCAGCAGCATATAGGTTGGAACCATCAATAAATAACGCTAGGCGCTCGTCACGGTAAAACATTCAAGTCTCCAAAGAAAAAGCTGGAAATATTCTGGAAATACTAAGAAACAGGTCCAGCGAAACAATTGATACTAGGATAGGTGGTATTGTTTACCATGCAAGACCCAAAACACGTTAAATGTAAGCATTATTGCCTTATTACGTTAGGTGCAAACCTGCCTTCCGCCACCGGAACGGCCCTACAGACATTGGAAAAGGCGCTAGAGTTGTTTCTGTCGGAATCGTTACAGATTCGTCGAATCAGTGAATGGTTTTCCACACCGGCATTTCCCGCTGGCTCGGGTCCGGATTTCGTTAACGGCGCGGTAATGGTTGAGACATCGCTCGCGCCGGACGCCGTTCTGGCGGCCCTGCACCGCATTGAGGCCGCCATGGGCCGCACCCGTGAAAACCGATGGGAACCAAGGCTGTGCGACCTGGATTTGATCGCCTATGATGACATCATTACCCCTGATTTGGAGACCTTTGAGCGTTGGAAAGCACTTGATTTATCATACCAGAAAACGATGACACCCGATCAGTTGGTGCTTCCACACCCGCGGATTCAAGACCGCTCTTTCGTGCTGGTGCCGTTGAATGAAATAGCGCCGGATTGGGTGCATCCGGTTACGGGAATCACTGTTTCGGAAATGCTGGCTGCCATTCCAACGGCGGATTTGGCGGAAATAACTGTAATTCCAGCGTAACCAAGCCTATTCCGGCCTTGCATTTCCTCATAATGCGGCTTAGATGTGCGATCTTCCAATACGCCCCCAATATAATGGAGCTTGACGCATGGCACGTGT
>CALCGO010000621.1 GCA_937901055.1 uncultured Rhodobacterales bacterium | reverse complement strand
TTTGTTTGTTTCACCATTGGCGCGTGTGTTTCCGGCGCAAAGGTAGCAACCATCGTCATGCGCAGGCAGGGTATCCGTTCGCGCCTTTTCAACAGCCCCCTGCCATGGTCTGGCGTTGCGATGGGGCGAAACCAACATCCATTCACCAGTTAAGGCATTTCGCCTTCGGTGTGGGTTGGTCTGTGTGATATTATCTTGAGCAGGTTTCATGAAAATTCCGATAGAAGCAGTCAGGGGCCAGTTGCGGTGCCTTGAACTTGCTGAGGGTGGCAAGCCAAACGTCCGTTCGGCTTGCCATATTTTGTAAAATGCGTCCTGCGCCTAGCGTTCGAGGATTACATTATCAATGAACGACGCTTCAACTTCGCCGCGAAACGGCTGGGCGCCCCATACTTGACGAAACGCGCGTTGTTCGTTGGGAACCAATGCGAAGCTGTCATCCGCTGCGGTGTTCATTGGTGCTGTGCCGAAATCCTTGTTGAACATCGACTGTGTTTCAGGCGAGGTCAGCCAATTCACGAACACGGCCGCTGCTGCCGGATTCGGCGCGTTTTGTGGAATTGCAACACCGTTGCCTCCGCCGTTCATACCCATTTCAGGGATGTAGAACTTGATCTCTTTCCGAACTTCACCACGGTTTTGAAGACCCGCAAGGTGATCTTCCCATGCAGGTACCATCCAAAGCTCGCCGTCACTGGCGCGAATAATGCTGTCAGCGTTTGAGGCTGTCACAATATAGTTTTCGGCATGTTTGTTAAAGAAATCGATGCCTGGTTGAATAGATGCAAGGCGTTGATCTGTAACTTCACCATTGCTGAAATCAACATCCGCGACAACACGTAGCGTGTTTTGATAAAACGACGGGCCCGAGCCACCTTTTTCATAGTTGAAGCCAAACTTGCCCGGGTTTTCAGCCCAAAAAGTTGCAAATTCATCAGGCGTCTGTGGCAGGTTGTCCTCGCTCACATGTGCAGGATCATAGGCAATCCCGGTTTGGTTGCCCCAAAACGCGACAACATGGTCACCACCGTCAAAGCCTGCCAGCTCGACGACACGGCCGTCATCTTCTGGAAGGATAGAAAGCGAACTAAACAGCGGCGCAAGCTCGACTGTTTGAAACCCGTCGGTGCCCCATGCGAGAACATCAATGTCGCCCGTTTCACGGTTGCGTTCGGCTAGCATTTTTTCTGAGTTCCCAGCAGCTGTGCCTTCAGGGATCGTAACGCTAATTCCATATTCTTCTTCAAAAGTTTTAACTGCGCGTCGGAAATCATCGCGCAGGTACCAAACGTACCAAGTCACTTCGCCTTCTTCTTTGGCTTGGGCGACAATGTCATCCCAGCTCATGGTAGATAAGTCAGCCGCGAACGCTGTCGCGGTACCAGCAAGCAGCATTGTTGATGCAAGTAAAGATTTTAACATAGGTCTTCCTCCAGTTGATTAATGAACTTTCGTCAGTCTTTTCCTGACGAAAGAGTTGGATTCGCAGATCTGAGTAGGCGTTCCAAAATCAACATTAGGATTACATTTGGAACTACAAGTATCAGCGAAAGAACAGCTGCATTGGGCCGAACATAGTCCTGACCTAGTGCCGCATAGAGTAGTGTCGGGATAGTGACTATATCGGGTGATCCGACAATAAAAGCGATAGCGAATTCTTCGATTGATTGGATGAAAACGATCAGTAGCGTCGCGAATATTCCAGGCTTGAGCGCCGGCAGATAGGCTACTTTGAAACGCGCCCAATGGCTGGCACCAAGGTTTCGGGCCGCATCGATGTGATCTTGGCGAACTTGTTCAAAACTAACTGTCAAAATTCGGATGGCGAACGGCATAAACAAGACTGCATGGGCAAAAAGAATGGCTCCAGGCCGCCAACTGGACAATCCAAGTTGAAACAACAAAGACGTGAAAAAGATCGCTGTAATAAAGGCGGGTACCACCAAAGGTAGTAAGCATAGCATCTTGGCCAATTCGCGGCCCGGAAACTCAAGTCGACCCAGCGCAAAAGACGTTGGCATTGCCAGCAGCAATGATAAGATTGCCGCAGACGGGGCGAGTGTATATGACGCGATTAACGCGCTTTTCAAAGACGAATTTTCCCACATGTCGGCCCATCTAACAAACGAAATTACTGGCGGTAAAACTTTGTCTACAGTCCAAGGTTCAGAAGGGTCAACCAGCGACCACAACACTGCCATTGTGAAAGGAATGATCAGCCAAATTGCGCAGACCAATAGAAGAGAAATTAGCAGTATTTTGTTCAGGCGTTGTATGGTCATTTGATACGCCCCCGCATAACCATGCGTGCAACAGCGGCCAGTATTGCTGATCCAACAAGTGCGATCATCATCAACGAGACGCCAACCACAGCAGCTGAGTGCCAATCGCCGCGACCTTTGAAACTTACCATCAATT
>CALCGO010000620.1 GCA_937901055.1 uncultured Rhodobacterales bacterium | reverse complement strand
CGACGGCTACGTCGCCTACGGAACACTGCAGAGAGCCCGCAAAAGCAAGGGTCTAGCGACCTTTGTGCTCGTGGCGTGCTGGGCGCACGTCCGGCGAAAGTATGTGCACTGCGAGGCCGACTACCCCGAGGCGACAGAAGTCATCGGGCTCATTGGTGAGTTGTTTCGCATCGACCGAGAGGTCGCAGAGATGGATTGGCCGAGCGACGCGACGCGGCTTGAGGAGCTGGGCCGACGCCGAGCGACCGAATCGAAGACGGTACTGGCGAAGATCCGGGCGTGGCGCAAGGAAGTGCGCACAGTGCCGCGGTCGTCGCTCGACCGCGCGGTGAAGTACATGGACGACCTGTGGACCCGATTGGTGGTGTTCGCGAATGATGCGCGGGTACCGCTGACGAATAATTTGCTCGAACGAGGAATGCGCGGGCCAGCAATCGGAAGGAAGAACCACTACGGCTCCAAATCCTTGCGTGGCACGAAGGTGGCGGCGGTGATGTACAGTTTGATTGAGACCTGCAAGCTGCTGGGCGTTTCGTCAGAGCAGTATCTGACGACGCTCGCCGAGCGTGCGCTGGTGAACGGTGAGGACTTCGTATTGTTGCCTCACGAGTTCAAGGCCGAGCTAGCTGCTCAGGCGTAGACGGCAGCTTCTGGTCGGCAGGGGTTACGGCGAACACGTACGTTTGTGTCGCAACAGCAACTTCCCGGGCCAGGCCGTACTTAGCAAGATCTTGGCTGGATCATGCCGGTTGAGATTTTAGGTGGTGGACCAAACGATGACCAAGGCCGAGGCGTGGGCAGCCGCTATCCGCTGTTCATTATCGGACGTTGAGCCCTTCCCAGCGTCGCGAAGATGCCCTCTTACACCACTAATAGCCCGCGAATTCAACGTTTTTCCACCCGCCGGACATAGCTACCCCTTCACGTCCACCCCTCGGTAGCCGCTAGCCCGCCCACTCCTGGCTGTAGGTTTCTTCCTCAACCAGCTCGTCCAGGCAGTCCCAATCGTCAAGCTCGCCGGGGCCGTGCCGCGGCGAAGGCGGGGCAGGATGCCTGACGTCCTGGGTTGAACGCGGTTGAGCCGCGTGGCGATGAGTCTTGATAGACGGCCTCCGCGCGCTACGGACAGGGGGGGGCGCAAGAGCCTGCGTTACACCCGACTCCGCAGAAGACGCCAGAGTCATCACAAATGAGCATTCCGATTAATTTCTTACACGCCTGGGACTCGTAGACGCAGACGCCGGTGCCAGGCAGGCACGGCGGGAGCGCTATGCACTCTCCCTTGATGCACTGCTTCGCGTCACCGCATGATGTGATCAAATGACCGCTTGAGCAGTCCAGGACGGACCCTCCAAGG
>CALCGO010000619.1 GCA_937901055.1 uncultured Rhodobacterales bacterium | reverse complement strand
GATCAGCTCCGCCAATAATCCGCGCGACTTTGGACCGGCAATCGCGATTTGTGCCCACTGTTCCGTGACGGAAATCATTTTCACATCCAGTTCGGGCCACAGACATTGCGAGCAGAATTCGAGATGCGACATCACCGGTCCAGCCGCGCCTGTCGTGGTGGTCATTACAAAATGGTTCTCGCCCAGACGCGCCGTTGTCCCGTCATCCAGAACCATTCCGTCCTCGCGCAGCATTAGGCCATAACGAACTTTTCCGACCTTTAGCGTCGAGAACATGTTGGTGTAGACCCGATCCAGAAACGTGCCGGCATCCGGACCTTGAATGTCAATTTTGCCCAACGTGCTAACGTCACAAATCCCCACAGTCTGACGCACCATGTTGACCTCTCGGTCACAAGATTGCCGCCAATGGGTTTCCCCGTTCAGTGGAAACCACGAAGCTCGGTGCCACAGCCCAACCTCGATCATAGAAGCGCCCGTCGATACGGCCCAATCATGGCTGGTTGTGAATCGTTCGGGCGCAAACCCTTTGCCTGCGCCACCAGCCCCGAGCGCGCCCATTTGAATCGGTGTATAAGGTGGGCGAAAAATCGTTGTGCCTGTTTCAGGAATGCTTTGCCCTGTCAGTTCCGCCATCACCGCCAATGCGCCCATATTGGACATTTTTCCTTGGTCGGTCGCCATGCCCAACGTCGTGTAACGCTTCATATGCTCGACAGAGCGGAAGTTTTCATGGTGCGCCGCTGCTATGTCTTTCACCGTCACGTCGTTCTGGAAATCCAGCCAAGCGCGCCCCTTAACATCCTGCACATGCCAGTACGGATCCACTGCGCTTTGTGTATCGTCGGCATCTGGCACTTGGGGTCGCACCTGCTTCAATTGTAAGTCTTTGAGTGCCGCTTTAGCGGCCGCCATGCCTTCTTTTAATGCCCCGAGCGTTGAGAAGTTTCCGTTTGCGGCGCCGACGGCAACCAATTTAGGGATGGCTCCCGGTGTTGGCACAAACGCCGCGATATCCTCACGCCAAGTTGGTTTTCCACCCATATGCCCCGTTAAATGCACCGAGGGATTCCAGCCACCGGAAACCGCAAGGCAATCAGCATTGATCTGTTGTACCGAACCGTCCGCGGTTCGCACTGAAAGGCGCTCAATTCCTAGCCGCCCCCCCGTTCCTACGACTGCCGCGCCTGTGAAAACGGGGCAATCCACATCAGGATTCACGTCCGTTCGCGTGTCGATCAACGCGGTGATCGTGACACCTCGTTCCAACAAATCTCGCGCGGTGCGCCAGCCGTCGTCGTTGTTGGTAAACACCGCTACGCGCTGACCTGCCACAACGCCGTAACGGTGCGCATAAGTCCGAACAGCCGAAGCCAGCATTATCCCGGGCCGATCGTTATCAGGGAACGTTATTGGTCGTTCGGTCGCACCCGCCGCAAGAACTGTGTGTTTAGCCACGATCCGCCAGAATATCTGACGCGGAGCACCGCCTGCATCGGCAATATGGTCCGCCACCCGCTCCAGCGCACCGTATGTTCCGCCATCGTATGCGCCCGTCACAGTCGTTCGGGTCATCACACGAACATTCGGCATCTCGACCAGTTGCGCGACAACTTCAGCCGCCCAGCGCTGTGAGCTCTTGCCGTCCACCTCGGTTTGCTCGCTGTTCGAACGACCTCCGATGATAAAATCTTCATCGGCCAAAACAACTTTTGCCCCGCCTTTGGCCGCTGTCAAAGCGGCCATCATTCCTGCGGGGCCACCACCGACAATAAGAACATCGCAATGCGCCCAAGCCTTTTCATAAACCGAGCTATCAGCTTGCCCTGACAAACGCCCAAGCCCTGCTGCACGACGAATAATCGGTTCGTACACTGCCTCCCAGAATTTTTTCGGCCACATGAAGGTTTTATAGTAGAAGCCGGCCCCCAAAAACGGCGACAACAAGTCGTTCACCGCCAACATATCCGCTTTCAGGTTCGGAAAACGGTTTTGGCTTTGCGCCACCATGCCATTGTAGACTTCTTGCGTTGTTGCCCGCGTGTTGGGCGTGCGATCTGCCCCCACCCCGATTTCCATCAGCGCATTGGGTTCTTCGGAACCCGCCGTTAACACCCCGCGCGGGCGATGGTACTTAAAGCTGCGCCCCATCAGCCGCACACCGTTAGCCAGCAACGCAGACGCAAGTGTATCTCCCGGATGCGCCGTGTAAGTTTGCCCATCAAATGTGAACGGGATAGAAACATCGCGATCAATCAGACCACCTGTTGGAAGACGATTCATCGTACCGCCTCCTTCACATCACGGGCGAGTTTTACCGTAACAATTTCATGTGTGGTAACATTTCGCACGACATGCAGCCATGCGCTGCACCCCATCACGTGCTGCCAAAGCTCGGCATTTTCGCCGGTTGGATTTTTGCGTTGAAAAACGTAATCGTGGTAGGCAGCCGCATCTCCTCCGTCCGGGCGGTCCAGAAGTTTGGCAGATCCAAGGTACTCAAACTCGCGGTGGTCTCGTGCTCCGCAATGTGGGCAATCTATTCTCATATCACGGCCCTCAATGAGAGTTCGGACGAGCGCCAGTGGCCTCGTCATCAATTACGTGTCCGGTCTCGAAACGATTCAGGTTGAACTTGGTCGCCCAATCCGCCTTTTCACCTGTCGCCATCAGGTGCGCGAACGCGGCTCCCGCCGCGGGTACAGCCTTGAAGCCGCCATAGCACCAGCCGCCGTTCAGGAACAAACCTTCAATTGGGGTTTTGTCGATAATCGGTGAACCGTCCATGCTCATATCCATGATCCCGCCCCAACTTCGCAACATCCTCGCCTTGCCAATCATCGGCATCAAGGCCATCGCAGCTTCGGATACTTGTTCGACCCTTGGCAAATTTCCGCGCTGGGAATAGCTGTTGTACATATCGAGGTCGCCACCAAACACTAGTCCGCCTTTGTCCGACTGGCTGATATAAAAGTGCCCCATCCCAAAGGAAATAACATTGTCGATCACTGGCTTAACGGCCTCTGTCACGAAGGCCTGCAAGACATGGCTTTCGATCGGCAGGCGCAACCCAGCCATCTCCGCCACCTGCGAGGTTCGTCCCGCGACAGACATCCCCACTTTACCAGCACCGATATATCCGCGCGATGTTTCGACACCCTTGATCTTGCCGCCTTCAATGCGGAAACCCTTAACCTCGCAGTTCTGGATCAAATCCACACCGCGCATATCCGCACCGCGTGCATAACCCCATGCCACCGCATCGTGCCGAGCCGTGCCACCAGTCCGCTGTAATAAGCCACCGCGAATGGGGAACCGCGCATCGTCGTAATTCAGGAAAGGAACCAGGTTTCGTACATCCTCGCGCCCCATCAGCACCGCATCATCACCAGTCGCGCGATTAGCATTACCACGCCACGCCAGATTGTCGAACTGCTGGTCGTTATGCGCCAGTACCAAGCAGCCGCGCTGCGACATCATCACATTATAGTTCAATTCCTGCTCAAGGTTTTCCCACAGCTTCAGCGAATGAGAATAAAACTCCAAGTTCCCGTCCAGCAAATAGTTCGCCCGTACAATCGTAGTATTTCGCCCGACATTGCCCCCGCCCAGATAGCCTTTTTCAAGCACTGCAATGTTTCGAATACCGTGCACCTTGGCCAAGTAATACGCCGTCGACAGGCCATGCCCACCACCACCGATTATAACAATATCATAACATTTCTTGGGTTCAGGATTACGCCAGACAGGCTTCCATCCCTTATTCCCCGTCAAACCATTCTTCAGAATTTGGAGCGCCGAATAATACAAGTCAAAGGTCCTTACGTGTTAACACGAATCTATATTGCCAGCTTTCGGATACGCTAGTCCAAATCGACCACCTTGCAAGCCCTTCGATCGTGAATTATAGAGCGCTATACATGAATAATTATGCGAGAACGCCCCATGCCTAAAATTCACGGTAACGAAATCCGCCCCGGCAACATTCTGGAACATAACGACGGCCTCTGGGTTGCCGTAAAAGTCAGCCATGTGAAGCCCGGTAAAGGCGGCGCGTTTGCGCAAGTCGAGATGAAAAATCTTCGCAATGGTTCGAAGTTGAACGAACGGTTCCGCGCCGCGGATAAAGTTGAAAAGGTCCGTCTCGAACAAAAGGCACAACAGTTCTTGTACGAAACTGATGGAATGTTGGTTTTCATGGATACAGAATCGTACGAACAGATCGAACTAGCCGCCGACATCCTTGGTGATCGCCGCCCGTTCCTGCAAGACAGTATGACAATTCAGATTGAGTACTACGAAGACGAAGCGCTAAGTGCCGCCCTTCCTCAACGCGTCACTTGCACGGTTACGGAAACGGAACCCGCAGTGAAAGGCCAGACGGCAGCCAACAGCTTCAAACCAGCTATCTTAGATAACGGCGTGCGCGTCATGATCCCGCCATTCGTTGGTGAAGGCGAGGCCATCGTGGTTTCTACGGAAACTATGGAATACGTCGAACGCGCTTAAACCGGTTGTCCTAAATTTCGTTAAAAATTGGCCTGTCAGAATAGTTATTCTGGCAGGCTTTTTCATGCGCCCACACTTTACCACGCTCCATCATCACTTTGCTCACAGATCGCGCGGCCAGCATTCGCCGATATGGGGTGGCCGTAGTCATCGCCCGACAGATGATGGCGAACTGTTCACCACCCGTTAAAACGCTACAGAATGGATAGGCCGCATGAAAATGCGACCAACTTGCGACGAGGCCATAATAATGGATCATTTCAGCTTTTCGCCGATGTAGAGATTGATCAGCCGCCTGTGGCGAAAATAGCCTTGGCCTTTGGGTTTAAACGACCTATAGGGTGTGCCTGCTCTTCTCAAAGGTTTCAAACATGTCTAACGCCTCTGCTAATATGAATATCATGGTTAAAGCGGCCCGCATTGCCGGCCGTAAACTATTGCGTGATTTTAACGAGGTGGAGAACCTTCAGGTTTCCTCTAAAGGGCCTGGTGACTTTGTATCCAAAGCGGACACCACCGCCGAAGAAACAATCCGCGAACAACTAACCGAAGCGCGCCCGAACTACGGTTTCCTTGGTGAAGAATCTCCTGAAGCATTCGGCGAAGACCCAACCCGCCGCTGGATCGTGGACCCCTTGGACGGCACGACGAATTTCTTGCACGGGATGCCTCATTGGGCGATTTCCATTGCGCTTGAGCATCGTAACGAGGTCGTCGCCGCCGTTGTTTATGACCCTGTTAAAGACGAAATGTTTACCGCTGAAAAAGGCGAAGGCGCTTGGCTCAACGATCGCCGCATGCGTGTATCCGGCCGTAATGAAATGATTGAAATGGTTTTCGCTACAGGCGTGCCGTTTGGTGGTCGCTCGGATCTACCTGAAACGTTACAAGATCTTGCCCGTTTGATGCCGGGTTGTGCAGGTGTACGCCGTTGGGGCGCCGCTGCCCTGGATTTAGCCTACTTGGCTGCAGGGCGCTACGATGGTTTCTGGGAACGCCGTTTGAACGCGTGGGACATGGCCGCCGGAATCTTGTTGGTTAAAGAGGCTGGTGGCATTGTTGAAAGCATCAATGCTGGCGAAAATCCGCTGGTTAGCGGAGACATCGTTGCCTCGAACGAGCCGGTCTTCAATCGTTTCGCAAAGTTGATCCGCAACGAGGACTAAATCCGCCGGATCACGGCACCCTCTGCCTGCATATCACCTTTCGCACGATCAAAACGCAAATATGCCAACCCTTGTCCACCCGAAACGGTGTGCAGGGTGCCAGCAGGTTTTCCGTCCATCGTGATCGGAGTGCCTGCAACAGCCTTTCCGTCAACAGAAACGCTAACCAACCCCTTCTTCAGTTCGGTCTTGTGCTTCATGCGGGCGGTTACCTCCTGCCCGACATAGCAACCTTTACGGAAATCGACTCCATTTAGACGCTCAAATCCGACCTCCAGAATATAGC
>CALCGO010000618.1 GCA_937901055.1 uncultured Rhodobacterales bacterium | reverse complement strand
ATTGGTGACAAGCTCAGTTACACTTGGGGCCGCACCAGACACGTCACGTTTGAAGTTCTGCTTTGAGGGTTTGACCGTGGAAAGTGGAACCAATCCATACGCTCCAGCAGAAGATACTTGGACCTTCTCCGCGCGTGGGGCGACGTCACAAGAAGACGTAGACAAGGTACTGGCGACTGTTCCAGCTGCATTGTCTGGATTCACAGGGTTTTTAGATGCGATCGCTGATGCGATCTCAGGCCACGAGGGGAACGAAGTGACCTTCGAGGACGGTCGTCGATCAATTGAGTTGGTAACGGCCATTTATGCGTCTGCTCGGGAGGGCAGGCTAGTGCAGCTTCCAATTGGAAAGGAGGATGCACTTTACGACGGATGGTCGCCCGTATGATTCAACATACGATCGAATAAATAACGAAATAATGGGGAGGAGACCCAAATGACTATGACTATGAAAACAACGGTTTCGGCGGCGGCGTTAATGCTTTCCGCAGTGGCGGCACAAGCGCAAGAAATTCGCTTTATGTGTCACGGTGACGGTACAGAGTGTGCTGCCGCAATGGCAATTTTTGAGCGTTTTGAAGCCGCAAATCCTGGCGTGGACATTGTTTTGGACAAAGTGCCATATCAGACCATTCTTGAAAGCCTGCCCATTCAACTTGCTGGTGGAACTGGTCCAGATATCGCTTCGGTCACAGATCTTGGTGGTTTGAACCAATATTACCTCGACCTCACGCCTTACGTCGATGCTGATTATTGGACCGCCAGCTTTGGTGGAACTCTAGATTGGTATCGTGGCGGTGAAGATCGTCAAGGCATCTATGGCATGCACTCTGGCCTAACAATCACTGGTGCTTACATCAACAGAACGTTGTTCGACCAAGCTGGTGTTGAAGTTCCTTCTGCAGACGCGGATTGGGATACTTGGGCAGCTGCTACACGTGAAGTTGCTGAAGCAACTGACACAACGTTCCCAATGGCGATGGACCGTTCAGGTCACCGGATCGCTGGTCCAGCAATCTCTTACGGTGCGCAGTATTTCGACGCCGCAGGTGAGCCAATCTTGGTCGACGAAGCTTTCCAAGCCTATATCCAGAAATTCGTAGACTGGAACAACGACGGTACAATGGCGAAAGAAGTTTGGGGCGGACAAGGTGGTTCAACCTACCGTGATGCTAAGCAAGAGTTCTTTAATGGCGAACTCGTCTATTACTTCTCAGGTAGCTGGCAAGTCGGCAGCTTTGAAGAAAACATCGGCGATCTCTTTGATTGGGAAGTTGTAGGTTCACCTTGTGGCGCTGGCGGTTGTACTGGCATGCCAGGTGGTACTGGCTACGTTGGATTTGCACAAACCGAGCATCCTGAAATTGTTGCTGCGGCAATCGATTTCCTCGCTCAGGAGCAAAACTACGCTGATTATACAAATTCAGCACGTAGTATTCCTGCTCACGCTGGTGTTGCCGCTGCCGGGGTTGCATATGAAGGTGCTTCACCTGAAGCGGCTGCCGCTCTGAATGGTTGGAGTGCACAGGTTGGTAAGCTTGAGCCGATTGCGTTTGCCTACCAAGGCCACCCAAACAACCGGGCGATGTTCAACATCACTGTGACGCGTGTCTCACAGGCTGTTGTGGGTGAATTGACTGTTCCAGAAGCAATGGATCGGATGAAAGACGATCTTGCTGCTGCAATGGCAGAAGCTAACTAAGCTTCGACCTTAGACAAACTGCATGGCCTCTCGTGGGGCCATGCGGACTTTTCCTTGCCGCTTGAAAGTCATGCTGATGCTCCAAATCTTGACACAACTCATGAAAATTGTGGAAGTGCCGTTTGCCCTTTGGCAAAGGTATTTTGGCGCGTCTCGCGTTGTTTGGCTCTTTCTTTTGCCCAATATGCTACTGTTTGGCACCTTTGCGTTTGTGCCCATCTTTTTGAATTTCGTTTATGCTTTTACGTCCGGCGATCAAATTTTGCTGGCCGACCGCCCATACACTGGCTGGTCCAACTTCGAGACCCTCTCTCGATGTGACAATTATCTTGATCCCAACTCTTGTGACCGCGACATCTTTTGGCGTGCACTCTGGAACACCTCTTGGTTCGTGACACTGCAAGTTGGCTTTATGGTTGGTTTCTCGCTCTTAACGGCTATTATCCTGAACAGAGATATCCGTGCGCGCGGATTTTTCCGCAGCGTCTTTTTCTTCCCAGTGATGTTGTCCCCAGTCGTTGTTGCGCTCATCTGGAAATGGATTCTTCTCAGAAACGGTCTCTTGAATGCCGCGCTAGAAGGCATGGGCTTCGAGAGCTTCAATTGGCTCCTTGATCGTCAATGGGCCTTTGGCTGGTCAGTCTTTCTTTCCGTTTGGGCACACATGGGTTTCTACACCCTGATCCTGCTTGCTGGCTTGCAAGCCATTCCGCGCGATGTCTATGAGGCAGCACTTATGGATCGCGCATCCGCTTGGCGGACTTTCCGAAGGATTACGTTGCCCCTCTTAGCACCCACGATGCTGGTGGTACTGGTGTTAGCCGTTATCAAAGGTGTTCAAACCTTTGACGAAGTCTACGCATTCACCGGTGGTGGACCTGGTTCTGCGACGACGCTCATAATTCAATATATTTACGAAACTGGCTTTGCTGGCGCACCAAGACTGTTTGGTCTCGCCGCCGCTGCGTCAATCGTTCTGGCACTGGTCTTAGTTGTGCTCACCGCCGTGCAATTCTGGGCGAATAGGAGAAATGTTGATGGCTAATGCGACATCATTCTTTACGCGTACGCGCAGTAAATCTGGACGGTGGGATTGGACGGACTATGCGTCCTACGGCTACCTATTGTTGGGAGTCTTAGTCGTGTTTGGCCCCGTCATTTGGTTGCTGTTGTCGTCGTTTAAAACAGAAGCAGAGATTCAACGCTTTCCACCGCGCTTCCTGCCCTATGTGCAACAAACGGTTATGGTTGATGGATATGATGAGCCGCTTGCGGTCTATGATATTGTCTCCGGCGAGTTCGAAGGGCGTCGACTTGCACAGATACGGCGCGTCGGTTTGATTTCACAGATGGTTGACCCAGACGAGCCGGGCGAGCGGCTTAAGGTCGATATTGACGATCGCCAAGCCATCGAGAGTGTTGGTCTCGCGACCGAAAACTATACAGAGCTGTTCGAGCAGTTCTCATTTCTGAAATATTTCTGGAACTCTGCGTTCATTACGGTCGTGGCGACAGCCATCACCTTGCTGGTCAACTCGATGGCTGCGTTTGGTTTGTCGAAATATCAGTTCAAGGGTCGCAATGTCATGCTTATCATTGTTGTTGGTTCACTGATGATCCCGCAGACTGTCGTGCTTGTTCCGTTGTTCATCGTGACCAAAGAGCTTGGGATGTTGAACAGTCTTTGGGGCGTGATCATTCCTGGTGCTGCGACACCAACGGGCGTGTTTCTGCTACGGCAGTACATGCTGACTATTCCGGACGAGATCCTTGATGCGGCGCGAATGGATAAGGCGTCTGAGTGGAAGATTTTCTGGCGCATTATTCTGCCGTTGTCTGCACCGGCCATTGCCGTGCTTGCGATCCTGTCCGTGATATGGCGTTGGAATGATTTCCTCTGGCCGCTCATCGTGTTGTC
The DNA here is from genome assembly GCA_937901055.1 of uncultured Rhodobacterales bacterium. Classification (GTDB taxonomy): domain Bacteria; phylum Pseudomonadota; class Alphaproteobacteria; order Rhodobacterales; family Rhodobacteraceae; genus NORP23. The sequence goes on along the minus strand of CALCGO010000618.1, from coordinate 2,355 downwards.
AGAAAACCAGAACTTCACTTTGCAGATTGCGTTGAACTCCTTCCAGGGTGAGATGACGACAAAATGGAGCAATTTGCTGGCCATGACCGTCTTGACGCTGTTGCCGATCACCTTCGTGTTTATGTTCCTGCAGAAGTACATCGCAACTGGCATTGCCTCTACTGGTGGCAAGTAAAAATGAAAAATAAGGAGATGTCGGTATGGCGGGTATTGGCCTAAGAGACGTTCGAAAATCCTACGGTGATGCCGAGGTTATTAAGGGTATCGATCTTGAGATTGCGCATGGAGAGTTTTGCGTCTTCGTGGGCCCTTCGGGTTGCGGCAAGTCAACTTTGTTGCGGATGATCTCTGGTCTTGAGCCAATCACCGGCGGTGATGTGGTGATCGACAGTGAGGTGGTCAATGACGTTGCCCCGGCTGACAGGGGCCTCGCAATGGTGTTTCAGTCATACGCTCTCTATCCGCATATGTCGGTGCGCCAAAATCTTTCGTTTGGTCTTGAGAACGACAACACGCCCAAGGCTGAGATCGTGTCAAAAGTCGATGATGTCTCCAGCATGCTGCAGATAAACGAGCTGCTGGATCGACGACCAAAAGACCTTTCGGGTGGCCAGAGGCAACGTGTCGCCATTGGACGTGCGGTTGTACGCGAGCCTCGTGTTTTCCTCTTTGATGAACCGCTGTCCAACCTAGATGCTGAACTTCGGGTCGAGATGCGCGGAGAGATCGGCGCTTTGCACAAGCGGCTTGGCAACACGATGATCTATGTGACCCACGACCAAGTAGAAGCCATGACCATGGCCGACAAGATCGCTGTACTTCGCCTGGGCGAGTTGGAACAATTTGGACCACCGCTCGAGCTGTACAATCGGCCTGCCAACCTGTTTGTCGCCGGCTTCATTGGATCGCCAAAGATGAACTTTATGAAGGGCAGGGTGGATGCATCGGACCGCACGAAATTAGCCCTTGCGACCGGTGAGACGATCGCCATCCCAAGCGATGGCTTCATGCATGAAGCCGGCCAAGAGGTGACGTTGGGCATTCGACCGAATGCACTACAACCTGATGATGCTGGATCGATGACAATGGAAGTGCGCAGCGTTGAGCAGCTTGGTGGCGAGTCCTATTTGTATGGTGCTCTCACCGACGGCACATCAATCACGATCCACAGCCCCGGTCAGACCACGGTTAACCACGGCGAGAAAATCAGTGTCAGTGGCCCACTGAATGAAATGCATATGTTCGATACTGCAACTGAACTGACGCTCCGAGCGGAAGAAGGTTGAGGTAGAGATCTATGAAACAGACTTGGAGATGGTTCGGGGCGGCTGACGCAATATCTATTCAAGAGATACGCCAAGCAGGTGCTGAAGGTATCGTATCGGCGCTTCACCACATTCCGACAGGGGATGTTTGGTCGATTGCCGAAATTCGCAAACGCCAAGACGAAGTGTCGATTAAGGACGGGCAACCAACTGGGGTTTCTTGGGATGTGGTCGAAAGCCTGCCAGTTTCGGAAGCCATCAAATCCCAATCTGGGCCATACCGCGAACATCTTGATGCTTACCGACAAAGCCTGAAGAACTTGGCAGAATGTGGCATTCACACGGTCTGCTATAACTTTATGCCCGTTCTGGACTGGACTCGCACTGAGCTTGCTACGCGCCTTGATCATGGCGGAACGACCATGAGCTTCGACCTTATCGATTTTATCGGATTTGATTGCTTCATTCTTGAACGCGTCGCTGCTGCTGCTGACTACTCAGATGCTATTGTCGAACAGGCTCGTGAACGAACTGCGTCATTGCCCGATACCGGAAAGACTCAACTGGTCCAAAACATCGTTGCTGGTTTGCCCGGTGCGAATGACAATTGGACGCTAGGTGAGGTCCGTAGCCACCTTGCTATTTATCAAAGTACGCCAGCGGATCAGTTGAGATCAAACCTTGTCGACTTTCTATCCGAAGTTGTTCCAACGGCCGAGGCGCTTGGATTGAAGCTGTGCTGCCACCCAGACGATCCGCCGTTTCCGATCATGGGACTTCCAAGGGTGATGTCGAGCCAAGCAGACTATCGATATGTCATGTCGGCAGTTGATAGCGAAGCAAGTGGCATCACATTCTGCACAGGATCACTTGGTGTAGCTACAAGCTTTGATCCCGTATCTTTTATCAAAGAGCTTGGACCACGTGTCCATTTTGCCCATCTTCGCAACACGAAGCGCGATGGGCCGTCCGATGGTGAACGTCATAGCTTTCATGAAGCAGAACACCTCAACGGCGATACAAATATGGTCGCGACGGTACATGCGCTCCTGCATGAACAGATTAGGCGTAAAGCGGAAGGGCGCGAAGA
>CALCGO010000617.1 GCA_937901055.1 uncultured Rhodobacterales bacterium | reverse complement strand
TCGTAGTTGCAGCGCTTATCGAGCCATCAATTGTAATTGCAGGCGCCCGCTTGGTTAAAAAACTCCGCTCCAGCCGGAAATTTGGTCTGTGGATGGATAGAACACTGGGCGCAATGTTTGTTGGCCTAGGTATTAAACTGGCGCTAACTAAACAGTAACGCTTCTCACTAGTCAGGCCATAAATTATGACAACCTCCCCATTTGACCTCCAACCCGAATTGGTCGGTGAAACACTATCCCTTCGCCCGCTCTGCCGCGAAGGTTTTGACGGGCTTTACGCGGCCGCCAGCGACCCTGAAACATGGGCCGCCCATCCGGCAACTGATCGGTACAAAGAAGACGTATTTTCGAAATATTTCGATTTTCTTCTGAACAACGGGGGCACTTTGGTCATTCTCGATCAGCAGCAGGATAGAATTATCGGATGCTCCAGATATTACGTGGGCCCCGATGTTCCGGACAGTATTTCAATCGGGTTCACGTTCTTACAGCATGCGTATTGGGGCGGCGATACGAACCGCGAGCTCAAAAAGCTGATGCTCGGCCATGCATTCGAAACCTTCTCCGAGGTTTGGTTCCACATCGACCCCAATAATATCCGCTCGCAAAAGGCGACTGCCAAGCTCGGCGCGAAACATAGATACGATGCTACGATCGGTGTCAGTGGCACACCTGGTAACTGGATGTGTTTTAGTTTGAGCGATCGCGATTGGTGTTAGGCGAGCTCTCAAACAGGTATAAACGAATGTCGGGCGCTGACCCATGTTCGCCAAAAAACGGAGGGACATATGTTAACTGAAATCTGGAAATCGTTTCGCGCCATGCCCGCGTGGGTGCAAATATGGGTGGCGTTTCTGTTGGTTCCGATCAACATGGCAGCGATACTTTTCATCGACCAACCATCGGGCGTCTGGATTGCCATCCTCGCCATCGGCGCAATAGCGTTGAATATTCCCGTGATGTTTTACGACAGAGGGTTCTCCAAATTAATGGCATTTTCACACCTGATTCCGTGGACAATCCTAGTGGTATGGATCGTTTTCGCTCGCCCAGCGGGGACCGAGGCCTTTAACACATACCTATGGATACTTCTATTCACGGACCTAATTTCGCTAGCGTTCGACTTCCCCGATGCATTGAAATGGTGGAAGGGTGACCGTGAGCCCGAGCGTTCCGGAAAATAGAAAGGGCCGCGCTATCGTAACAGCGCGGCCCAGACTTGAGTATGAAGGTGGCAAAGTCAGGCTTGAAGCCCAGCTGCCAGATGTTTGCCCAAAGGGGGCTGCCCCTTTAGACGTTCACCTCGCGAATAACCTTAACCATCTGCTCCAGTTTCCCAATAGACATTGGCACCTCCTCTCTCAAAGTTTACGATAGAGAGAGCATGCCACGACTTTTGGAAAACTCAAAGTAAAATTTTCATGATAGCCGCGCGGACAACACACGAAATGGTATGAGCGCGATCATCGCCAACAACATTTTGACAAAAAAGTCCGCTACGCCAAGGCTAACCCAAAGCGGCGCCATCGGCCCAAATCCAAGGATTGGCAAGATATCACCAGCCCAGCTAACGTCATTCGCAGGCTCGATAAACACAAGCGTTGCAGAGAATGCGATGGTGAAAAACAGCGCTGTATCCAAGGACGATCCAACAACCGACGACACCAGCGGCGCGCGCCACCAGCTTCCCTCGCGAAGGCGATCAAATACCAGAACGTCGGTAAGCTGCGCGACAAGGAATGCCGTGCCCGAACCAAGCGCGATGCGCAAAGTCACTGCAGGGCCAAATTCCAATATGATTTGCGTCCCGATAAGCGAGCACAACACGCCCACAACAAAACCCGCAAAAATAACTTTGCGTGCCTGCTGTGCCCCGTAAGTACGGTTCATCAGATCTGTGACCAAGAATGCGAAAGGATAGGTAAATGCACCCCATGTCAGCCAATCGCCGAGCAAGAATTGCACTAGAATGTTAGAGGCAACAACAACGGCTGCCATGGCGATTACGCCAATGAGTATTCCACGTTTCATATTTGTATTCCGTTTTTTATAGAAGGAGCGGCGACTTCGTTTCAGTTTTCAGTGCGGGCGATATAGGCGTTGATTATAGCGCAATCAAGCGATTCTTTCCATCACGGCGTCTATCGCCATAACATACCCGTCCACACCCTTACCCGCGATCATCCCGTCGGAGGCCAGTTCAACGTAGGAAATATGCCGAAATAGCTCGCGCTGCTTGGGATCCGAGATGTGCAATTCCATTTTGTAGCCATCATAAGCCTTAAGCGCATCGTGGATTGCGATCGAGGTATGCGTATACGCCCCTGCATTCAGAATAATCGCATCAGCCTTGCCACGCGCTTGCTGAATCCAGTCCACTAGAATGCCTTCGTGATTAGACTGGCGAAAATCAAGCGTCACACCCAGAATTTCTGCATGTGCCATACACCGCGTTTCAACATCGGCAAGCGTGTCATGGCCGTAAATCTCTGGCTCACGAAAACCTAACAGGTTCAAGTTGGGGCCGTTCAAAAGGAAAATTGTTTTGCTCATGGTTATAATCTTTACCGAAATTGAAGGAATAGGCTAGTCAGCATAATGCACATCAACCTGATTGGGTGCATCCAGAACTACGCGGATCGGGGCTTCGCTTGCGGGGCCCGCAACCATCGCAGCTTCAAAAGCGGATTTCTTGCCTTCGCCCGCAATCAAAATATGAATATTCCGCGCCGCCCGCAGAACCGGAGCTGTTAACGTTAGCCGAGGCTCCGGTGCGCCAGGGGCACGCATTGGCAGCAGCACTGCGGTACTTTTCAAATCCAGCCCTTCGTTCAAACGATCCGCTTCGGGGAATAGGCTGGCGGTGTGCATATCCTCCCCCATGCCTAGCACACAAACATCGAGCGGAAGGGCGCTCGAGATTGCTGTAGTCAGCTCGCCCAAAACATCCTCCGGATTATCGGCACGTTTGTAAAATGGAACCAACTGCGCGGCAGCCGCATTATTTTGCATCAAAGTTTCACGCAAGAGGCGGGTGTTAGAACGCTCGGACGATTCCGGCACGAAGCGTTCGTCCGTCAGCATCACGCGCACCTTTGACCAATCAATGTCGGTTTTGGATAGCAACGTAAGAAACGGCGCGGGCGTTGTCCCACCCGGCACGGCGAGCGTTGCTGAACCACGCGCGGTAATTGCGGCCCCTAATTGGTCAGCCACATCCTCGGCAATGTTTTCCATCAGTGTTTCACGGTCGGGGTATTGCAAGAAATCTGGCATTGTGTGTCCTAATACTGTTTGCAGCGTTATACGGCGTGTTTTGCACCCCGTCATCCAGAAGTATGCGACAAATCCTGCCGAAGATTACAATTAGCTACATTATTCGCCTCGAAGCCTTGCTTCATATCCGGTTTTCGCTAATACCCTAAACGCCTGCAGGGGTCATTCCACTGCGAAATTTGATGATCGGCAAAGGGGCTGCTTTGGGCATTTGGGTGCGGATATTGCGATGGATTTTCAAAGCCCAACGCTGGGCTTATCAGCATCGCCGTTACAGCCTGTCTATTGTTGCCATATTCATCGTCCTTATCGGCTCTGCCGCGCTGGACGTTAAGAATTCCAATGATCCTTTATTGTTTTTCAGTGATGACAATGTCCACCGTCAAAAGCTGGAAGAATACCGCGAAGCATTCGGGAAATCGGCCGCGACCCTTATCGCACTTGATGCGGGCCAATCCGGTGCACCTTTACATCTTTTAGAGGCAGAACGGTATCTTTCCGAAATTCTGCAAGACCCAGACCACCCGTTATATATAGATTATATTACGGCGCTTGGTTCGCCCACGGCCACTTTACCCGCACTCGGCTATCCAACTGAGTTCACACCTTTGGAAGACGTGCAGTTTCTGGCAAAGGATCATCCCGCCTTAAGTGCCTATTTCTTTAACGAAGATCAAAGTGCGACGATCGTTATCCTGTCGCTGGAGCATCCGGATCAAAGCGACCCAGCCTTAATCGCAGCCTACGCCGAACAAGTGGAGCTGATCGCCCATATGCGCGCGAAATATCCAAATCTGCAAATCTCCATCGTTGGCAACGTCACCACTTTCGAGGCCCTGCGTGAGGCATTTGCGCAAGACAGCCGATACCTGTTTCCTGCCACCGCTTTCGTCAACTTCCTCGTGTTGCTATTTGCGTTCGGTAATCTACGCGTAACGCTGTCTGTGTTGGTGATCGCAGGCATGTCGGTGCTACTAACCCAAGGAGTTGCAGGTTGGAGCGGTTATGTCTTCGCCGCTGGTTCAGCCTCTTCCTTCTCAATCGTGTTCACCCTGACCGTTGCCAGCCTTATTCATGTCGTCCACGCGATGGGACAACGACAACGACGACTGCCTTTCCAGCGATCCCACACGATTATCCTATCGAGCTTTCGTAAGCTGACAGTTCCCGTAACTCTGGCGCATATCACAACCACCGTCGGGTTCCTTTCCCTTAACTGGGCCGATGCCCCTGCATTCAAAGCTATGGGAAACCTCGTCGCAATCGGACTCGTATTTTCGCTGTTTTTATCGCTGCTGGTTGCGCCAATCGCGCTCAAATCCAAACGGACCGAGTTGATGATCCGCGACGACCGCATCCGTGCCATTTCCCGCTGGTTCGCCAACGCGTGGGCAGCAGCGCCAATCCGCAACGCTTTGATTGTCTCGGTACTTTCATTGGCGGCGTTGACTGGGCTGACACGTATCGTTTTCGACGATCAGATCACCAACAATTTTCCGTCGGACCACCCGCTTCTGGTTAACATCAACAATATTACCGAAACTTTCGGGTGGTATAATTCTATCGATATCGTGTTGAAGTATGAAGAAGGTGAATTGATCCAGCCCAACGCCATCGCCAATGTGATCGAACTGGTCGAATGGATCAAATTGCAAAATCCGGTTGGGGACGTTTTCAGCCCCATCCCGCTTATTCAAGATTGCTTAGATCACCGCCAGCCACCCTACGAGGGTGCAATTCTGGATGTTCCACAGAAAATGCTGAACTACTGCGTGCGAACTGGCGCGGGAAGTGGAAGTGACTATGTCGGCTTTTATGCTGACGATTTCACGCAACTCCATCTGAAGATCATGTTACCGCGAATTTCTGCGGCAGGCGTACGTGACCTAAGCGCAAAAATCGAAACCAAAACCGTCGCGATGGGATTCACCCCTGATACAGCCAGAATGTCCGGCGTGGGTGTGATGACCGCATATTTATCCGAGGTGAACACTCACAACATGCTTATCGGATCGGCCCTTGCCATGCTGGTTGTATCCATACTGATTGGCCTGTTCCTACGATCATCAATACTGGCCATTTTGTCGATCCTGCCAAACTTCCTGCCAGCAATGGCGTCGCTCGGTTTATGGGTCTGGATTAACGGCGAAGTGGGCATGGCGGCTTCGATCATCGCCGCCATCACGTTCGGCATTGTGGTCGATGACACTATCCACATTCTCTATGCCCTAGCACGCGGCAAACACACGCAATCGCGCGCGGGCGTTCGCACCGTTTTGCGCAACGTGATACCCGGGGTTTTAACGACCACCTTAGCGCTCGGCCTTGGGTTTTCGATTTTGATGTTCAGCGGATTCGAGGTTAATCGTCAGTTGGGTTTCTTGACCAGCGTGACGATTTTCATCGCCTTTATATTCGATATATTCGTGCTACCCGGCCTTTACAGCCTGCTTAAAGGCAAGCGTTAAAGCCAGTCCCGCAAAATCGGGATCAGCGGTATATCGGCAGGCGGCATTGGATAATCACGCAGCTTGTTCGCACGCACCCATTTCAACGCCTGCCCTTCCTGCGGTTGCGGCGTCCCCTTCCACTTACGACACGCAAACAGCGGCATCAACAAATGGAAATCATCATAGGAATGGGAGGCAAACGTCAGCGGAGCCAGACAGCTTTCCCATGTATCAATCCCTAGTTCTTCTTGCAGCTCACGGATCAAAGCGACTTCTGGAGTTTCGCCAGCCTCTACTTTGCCGCCGGGGAATTCCCACAGGCCCGCCATCGATTTCCCCTCGGGTCGTTGCGCCAGCAGCACACGACCATCAGCGTCAATCAACGCTACGGCAGAAACCAACAGTGTTTTCATGAACGGTAGTCAGCGTTGATAGTGATGTACTGATGCGTCAGATCACAGGTCCAAACAGTTGCAGACCCGCTGCCAACGCCCAGATCAACGGTTACATTCAGGTCTTGGCCCTTCATATATTCCGCCCCGTCATCTTCGCGATAATCAGGCGAAACCCAGCCCTTTTCAGCCACCAGAATATCGCCAAACGAGATCGCCAATTTGTCCCGATCAGCCGCCTCGCCTGCTTTACCAATCGCCATTACGATCCGACCCCAATTGGGGTCTTCGCCAGCAAAAGCGGTCTTAACAAGCGGTGAATTCGCAATCGAAAGCCCAACGGTTTTTGCTGCTGCGTCGCTTTCCGCACCATTCACGGTTATTTCAATAAACTTGGTCGCGCCTTCACCGTCTCGCACCACTAGATGTGCCAACTCCAGCATCACGCCGCGCAATGCATCGGCAAAAGCAGCCACGCGCGGATCAGACACCGAAGTAATCTCGTCCATCGCAATTTTGCCTGTCGCGGCTACAACCAGACTATCGGATGTAGAAGTATCACTATCGACTGTGATGCTGTTAAAGGTCGTCACGGTTGCGCCAGATACGATCTCCTGCAAAACACTTTGGCTGATTTTCGCATCCGTAAACACAAACACCAGCATCGTCGCCATGTCCGGCGCGATCATGCCAGAGCCCTTGGCGAAACCGGCGATCTGAACTGTAACATTATCCAGCTCGACCGAGGCTTTCGCCCCTTTCGTATAGGTATCGGTCGTCATAATCGCCCGCGCCGCATCTTCGGCGTTGGCCGCGTCCAAACCATCACGAAGCTGGCCCATAACGTCTGTTATTTTTTTCGAAGGAAGCGGTTCACCGATTACACCCGTCGAAGCCAAGAAAACATTGCGAGGATTTATCCCCAGCGTTTCAGCGGTGGCATTCGCGATCGTCTCAACACTATCGTGCCCGTTATTGCCCGTAAATGCGTTTGCGTTGCCAGAGTTTACCAGAATGGCCGACCCACCAGCTTGTGCGCCCATCGCCAGATTTTCCTGGCACCAAAGCACCGGGGCCGCGCGCGTTTTGGAACGTGTGAACGTCCCTGCAATCGCACTGCCCTCGGCGATTTCGGCCAGCATGACATCCAGCCTGCCTGTATACTTCACCCCAGCTTCAACAGCGGCAAAGCGCACACCGTCAATCACTGGTAACTTCGGAAACCCGCTTTTGGGCGCTAGGGGTGAAATATCAGACATGCCGTTTATCCTTTACTGATCAAGCAATTCGAGGTTTTTGATCATAGCCGGATCAATACCCTCAACCATAGTTTCAACCTCAGCACCGGCTCGCAAATCGTTAACCTTCGCATCGAGTGCCACTTGCTGAAGTGATTGTGTGAGTTCACCGATCACCGTTTCCAAAGCTGGCGGAGGAACATCGCGTGCGTCGTTCAAGATCAGAACGTGCCAGCCAAACTGCGTCTGCACGGCAGCCGAGATCTGCCCGACTTCCATACCAAGCACTGCTTCTTCAAATGGCGGAACCATCATGCCAAGACCAAACCAACCCAGCTCGCCACCGTTGGGGCCAGAAGGGCCAGTTGATTTTTCTTTGGCCAGCTCGGCAAAATCTGCACCGTCGTTAAGTGCCACGATCAAAGCCTCGGCTTCTTCCTCGGTTTCGACCAGAATGTGGCTGGCGTTAAACTCAGGCTCAGCCGGCAGATCGCCGTAAGCTTCGTCATATGCAGCCGCTATTGCCTCGTCCGAAAATGCCTGACTGATCACATCGTCAATCGCCATAGCCGCGCGAAGGGCGCGTGCTTCGTTTTCCAGCGTCAAACGCAGTTCAAGAGAATCTTCGCCAACCGTATCGCCCAGCAATGTCTGATCAATTAGCTGCTCAAGAATACCCTCAAACAAAATGTCGTCCGGCGCTGTCAAATACTGTTCCGGCAACTGGGTACGCAACAGGATCACATGACCCATCGTAATCTCGGTTCCGTTCACCACGGCAACGACCGTTTCGGCGTTAACTTCCGCGTCCTGTGCCAATACCGGTGTCACAGCAAAGCAGGCAATCGCGCCCGCAGCCAATAGATTACGCATATAAATTCTCCCGTTGTTGCGCAAAAAACGCGCTTATTTACCAATTTGTTACCCCGCCCATTTGCGAGGTGCCGTTGACACTGCCTAATGCGCCGCTTACATCAATTCCGACCCTTTGGGTGCAGGCAGTCATATGAGTCCATTTACGCGTTCACAGACAGCTAAACAAGCACTTGCGTCACCAGTTATGACGACAGACCAAAGGAAATGAATAGTTCGGCGGATTCGCGCGGACATGACAGGAAGAAAGACGGGTATTTAATGCTGGGTATAGGCGCAATTGCCAAAAAAGTTT
>CALCGO010000616.1 GCA_937901055.1 uncultured Rhodobacterales bacterium | reverse complement strand
CGTCTTAGGTGATGGCAACGGTGTGCCAGCTGTCGGCGGCATTATTCGGCCTGAAGCAGCCCTTGCGCTGAAAGGCGGTGCGGCATGAGCATTTTGAAACTGGGGCTTCCGTCGAAAGGACGGCTACAAGAGCTAACGATCGACTGGTTTGCGCAACGTGGCGTTAAGATCGAACGCACTGGGTCGGGGCGCGAATATGCTGGCCGCGTTGTCGGGTTCGATGACATCGAACTGGTGCTCTTGTCCGCCGGTGAAATTCCCAAAGAACTGGCTGCGGGGCGCATTCATCTTGGTGTCACGGGCCAAGACTTGGTTCATGAAAAGATACCAGGATGGTCTGAGATTATCGAAGAAGTTACGCCGATGGGCTTTGGGCACGCGGACTTGATTTTGGCGGTGCCCGATATTTGGCTAGATGTCGAAAGCATCGATGATTTTGATGCAGTGGCTGCGGCCTTCCGTGCGAAGCACGGATTTCGCTTAAGGATCGCCACAAAGTATCACAACCTAGTGCGGGAATTCTTGCGCGGGCACGGAATTGCGGATTACCAGCTCGTGGACAGTCAGGGCGCGACCGAGGGGACGGTGAAAAACCTGACAGCCGAGGCTGTGGCGGATATTACGTCTTCGGGGGACACGCTGGTGGCTAACCACCTAAAAATCTTACCGGACGGTTTGATTTTGAAATCACAGGCGACCTTGTTCAAGTCGTGTTCTGCGGATTGGAGCGAATTAGCCGCAGTTCGTTCACGTCTGTTTGAGAAGCTCGATCAGTAACGGTAGGCCCGATCATCTAGGATGATTAGGCCTATATCCGAGTTGCCGGTGCATGTGCAAATGAGTGCAACCTGTTCGAAGCGGGCCGTCAAATCCGGCGTAAATCATTTAGCAGCGAAAATGTCGGCAATTTGGCCAAGCACAGCATTAACCACGACAAACCCGTGAAAAATTCAGATTTACCGAATTACTCAATCTTTCAAGATGTTGTCCAGCAATCTTTTCGCTTCGTCGCTAGTTGAGGTCAGCCTCTCCCGGTTTTCACCAGGAAAGAAGCGTGCACGAATACCTGTTGGCATCGGGTCTGGCGTAAACGTTAACACCCGAGGCCCGATGGTGACGGTCTCGGCCGCCCAACTGTCTACGATCGCTTGCGCTGCGGCTTTGGTAGAACCATAACCGGCGAAGAATTTTTGCCCACCTTGCGGGTCATTCATGAACACGGCTGTGCCTTTCTTCGCGGCCTTTAACAAAGGCTCGGTCATGGCAATGACGCGTTGTGTGGCTCGTGCATTCACCGCCCACATACGGTCGAAGTCTTTTTCTGCCACATGTGCCACAGGCGATAACAGCACGGCATGCGCCGCACAATGCACCAACAAATCCAGATGCCCCCAGCGTTCGTGGATGGCCAGACACATGCGTTGCAGCCCGGCCTCGTCAGTGATGTCGAGGGGCACAAGCGTGCTTGATCCCCCAACCGCTTCGATATCGTCGGCCAGTTCTTCCAGACCACCGACAGTTTTAGCCAGCGCGATGATATGGGCGCCTTGGCGGGCTAACTCTATAGCCGTGGCATAGCCCAACCCGCGAGAAGCACCTGTTACCAGCGCGACAGTGTCCGATCCAATGTTCATTTATTACTCTGCAATTCAAAGCCGCTTTCGATTTTGTCGGTCGGGCGGACGGGGTATTCGCCGCTGAAACACGCATCGCAATACTGCGGACATGTATTGTCGCGGCCAGCTGATTGCCCAACAGCCCTATAAAGCCCATCAAGCGAAACAAACCGTATGCTGTCCACGCCCAAATGGTGGCGCATTTGTTCTTCGGTCATTGTGCTGGCCAGAAGCTTTTCGCGATCGGGTGTGTCGACACCGTAAAAGCATGGCCACTGGGTCGGCGGGGAGGCGATGCGGAAATGAACTTCCTTCGCTCCTGCATCCAGCATCATCTCTTTTATTTTTCGGCTTGTGGTGCCGCGTACAACGGAATCGTCCACTAGAATGATCCGTTTACCACTGATCAGGGCGCGATTGACGTTCAGTTTCAGCAGTACACCCATGTTACGAATCTGCTCAGTTGGCTCGATGAAAGTACGGCCCATATACTGGTTTCGACTGATGCCCATGGCGTAAGGGATGCCGCTTTCTTGGCTGTAGCCAATCGCAGCGGGCACTCCGCCGTCGGGAACGGGGCATACCAAATCCGCTTCTATCGGGGCCTCGCGCGCTAGTTCTACGCCGATCGAGCGACGCGCTTCATAGACGGATTGGCCTGTGAAAATGCTGTCAGGACGGCTGAAATAGACATGCTCGAATATGCAGGGGCGGGGTTTGGCTTCGTGGAACGGGAAAAAGCTTTCCAACCCGTTGTCCGTAATAACCACCATCTCGCCGGGTTCAATTTCGCGGATGAAATCAGCACCGATGATGTCTAGCGCACAGGTTTCCGATGCCAAAATCCACCCGTCACCGAGTTGGCCCAACACTAATGGGCGCACGCCCAAAGCGTCACGCACTCCGATCAGTTTGGTGCGGGTCATAGCGACGATGGAGAACGCGCCTTCGACACGGCGAAGCGCATCTTTCAGGCGCTCAGGGATGTTTTTCTGGAAGGAACGTGCCATCAAATGCACGATGCATTCGGAATCCGAGGATGACTGGAATATCGATCCACGCTCGATCAACTCGCGTCGTAAGGCGTCGGCATTGGTTAGGTTTCCGTTGTGCGCAATGGCACTGCCGCCCATTGCGAATTCGGCGAACAATGGCTGCACGTCGCGGATTTGGGTTTCACCCTTGGAGCCAGACGTGGAATATCGCACATGGCCAATCGACAAATTGCCGGGAAGGGTTTTCATCAGGCTGGATTTTGTGAAGTTATCGCGTACATAACCGAAGCGCCGTGCCGAGGTGAACCCTTTGTCGGCATCGTAGGCGACAATTCCGCCGGCTTCCTGCCCACGGTGTTGCAGCGCATGCAGGCCAAGGGCTACGAAATTCGCTGCCTCGGCCATACCCCAGACGCCAAAAACGCCGCACTCTTCGTGCAATTTATCATCATCAAAAGGAAAAGCCGGTAGGGCAGCATCGTTGTACATATTGGCAAGGACTCGCTTGGCTTGTTGCAACTGCCTGCCTTATAGGCGGCACCGCTTAC
>CALCGO010000615.1 GCA_937901055.1 uncultured Rhodobacterales bacterium | reverse complement strand
CGTCCAGCAAATCAAGCGTTGTGCGCGAGCCCAGCCGTGTTTCTTCTTTGATTGCATCGTAAGCGATTTGTGACGCCTCGATCTGCAAGTTTGCTGCAATAATAGACGCCCGCCCTACCCGAATGTTGGCCCAGGAAGATGTTGTCGCCTGCCGAATTTGACGCATGACATTTTGGGTCGTGGCCTTCCGGCTCTCCAAGATTTGCGCCGCTGACCGGATCGAACTGGACAACACACCGCCATTATAGATTGGCACTTGCCCGCTTAGGGAAATGGATGCTTGCGTATTTTCGGTTTCAATCAGCGAATTGGAAAAGTTGGTATATCCCAGTGAACCACCAAGTGTCACCGTTCCCAAACTCGCGGCCCGCGCGCGCGCGACATCATACTCAGCAGCTTTTTCAGCGAACCGTGTCGCCAAAATGGCCGGATGCTCGCGCATTGCAATCGACTCGGCCTCAGCCAAGGAATTCGGTAATCTTGGCAACGATGGCGCTGCTTTCAAGCTCACAGGCTCGCCCCCTACAACCGCACGATAAATCTCTTTGGACAATGCCAAACGACCCGAACTGGCCGCCAGACTTGTCTTCGTGGCCGCAAGGCGCGCTTGCACCAACGCCACATCGGTACGGGTAACGGCCCCAACAGCAAAACGGTCTTGCATCGCTTTTACCTGCTGCTCAATAACCGTTACGTCGTTTTGCGCTAATGCTAGGAACTTTTGGTCGCGGCGAACATCAAGATAAGCCGTTGCCGCATCAAGCAACACCGACTGGTCGCTCGCTTTAAGGTTTTCGCGAGATGCATAAACCATATATGCTGCGGCATTCACCGCATCCGCTGTACGCCCACCATCAAAAAGAACCAACCGTGCATCCAGCGAAGCACGCAATGTGTTTTCGTGATCATCTAGAGCATCAAGATCAGCAGCATAGGTGGCTGACCCGGACAACGAAACCGTAGGCCGTTTTCCAGCGCCAGCCTGAACAACCGATTCATCTTGCGAACGAAGGCTCGCGCGGCTGACTTCAAGGGAGGGATTGGTTTGATAGGCCTGTATCAAGGCCTCCTGCAGCGTTACGGCAGAAGCGCTGAGCGGCATGCCAACGATTGTGGCAACCAAATACCAGTTTTTTAACTTGCGCTGCATTGTCGTCTCTCCATAATCATTGTTCACTCACTAGATATTTTGCTCATCAGCAAGTGCAAGGTGTTGTTAGAAAGAAAATGTTGTTTCTTCCGAAAAGCCGGCCAAGACTGGCGCAGTGGCATCAAATGCTGCATCCCAACTCATCCCAGCAGATGTTCGAACGCCAATACGGCACTGCCCATTTGGGCCATCAATAAAGATCGCGGCGATCCGGCCGCCAACTTTCAGCTGCGAAGTCAGGGAATCAGGAAGAACCTGCACACCGCCTTCGACTACGATCACATCATAGGGCCCATGCTCTGCAGCACCATCGGTCAGCGGTCCGATATGCACCACAGCGTTGTCCGCCGATTGTTCGCTAAGTGTCGTCTCGGCGATGCTTGCCTGCGCAGCGTTTTCTTCGACAGCAATCACTACCTCGGCCAAACGTGCGATCACAGCCGCCGAATACCCAAGGCCGACGCCAATGTCCAATACCAACTCATTCGACTTAATATTCAGTGTTTCAAGCATCTTAGCAAGAATTCGCGGAGCCAAAACGACACCACCATTCTCAAGATCAATATGTTTACCGACGTAAGCGAGCGGGCGCATTTCATGCGGTACAAACACCTCGCGCGGGACGTTGAGCATCGCGTCAATAATAGGATAGAGGGTCACATCCGAGGGGCGGACTTGTCCGTCAACCATTGCAATTCGGGCGGCTTGGTAGTCAATCATAAGGGTGGCCTTTTAAGTTGGGCTGATAGCCATCTTTTGGCACATTTTGTCAGAGGGGGCAACTTGATCTGACAATTTACGTTTGATGCTTGCACGCCCCTTTCGCGATTGTTATAGCAACCCTCGACCCGAAGGTGTCAGGCGAGTTGGCGGAGCGGTTACGCAGCGGATTGCAAATTCGTCTAGACCAGTTCGACTCTGGTACTCGCCTCCACCTTCGGGTTTGACAATTTATTCCAATGATTTAAGGTGTTAGAGTATACCTTGGAGGATAAATGGGAGGATACTTTGTCTGAATATCCAGCTACTACTTTGGCACTAAACAAGGGCAAATATTATGTCCTATTAACTATTCCAAAAGACATGCGTGGATTCCATAGTGACCGCACACAGCTAAAAAGAAGTACAGGCACCAGTGACCTAGCAGCAGCTAAGCGTTTACAACACAACATAACCTCAAAAATGTACACCTATCTAGACAGTGCCAAACCCGACCCCCTTCAAAACGTGGCTGATATCCTGTCCATAACCCTGGACGAATTATACGAACTGTCTGAATCAAATGATTTGGAAGGTATAATATTCGGCCGTATGCACATGCCGCTAAGCGGTAACGACCTTGAAGAAGACCTCGCCATTGAAAAACTACGAAACGAAGGCGAAGAAGCATGGGGGGCACTGGCGGACGCCACAAGAAAGACAGTTATTAGTACAAAAGGCGGCATGAGGATTTCAGATGCAGCCGAGGATTTTCTTGCTACAAACCCATACGAAATACACAAAACCGCTAGAGACGCCGTGTTGGCCATAGACGAGTTCAAAACAGCCGTTGGTGATCTCCCCCTAACCGAAGTCACTGCGGTCATGGTGCACAAGTACGCTGAGACACTAGGCAAGAACCGAGCAAGAAATACAGTCCAAAAGAAGATTGGATACGTCAGTCGGCTTATGGATCATGCAATCCGTAAAGGCTGGATCACGAGCAACATTTTAGTTGGCCTGAGATTGGGTACGAAGGTCGGCAAGGCGAAGGAAAGCTATCGGTCATTTAGCAGGGACGAATTGAACACTTTGTTTGGCCTGAAGATGCCCGATCATTTGCGGCTGTTATTTTCGATCCTTGTCACCACTGGCATGAGGTTAGACGAGGCTGCATTACTCGAATGGGAAGACGTGAAGACTGAAGATGGATACCGGTACTTCGACCTGACAGGCAAAGATAAGCGAGTTAAGAATATCGGGTCAGCCAGAATGGTCCCCGTCCCTGACGTTCTTAATTTACCATACGGCGACGAGGGTAATACCGGTCAGATGTTCCCCCAGTTCAAGCGTGATAAGGACGGAAAGGCACAAGGCCCCGCATCTAAAGTACTGATGAAGCTGATCCGCAGTAACGTGACAGACGATCAATCGAAAGTAGTTCATTCGCTTCGAGGCAATCTTAAAGACCTGATGCGCGATGCAGATGTTTCGAAAGAGGTAAACGACTTCATAACTGGTCATGCGCAAGGTGATGTGGCTTCAAGTTACGGGTCGGGTCCATCATTGAAAGTGAGGGCGAAAGCGATCAATAGTGTTAAGCACCCTTGGTTAGAGCCTAAAAAAAAGATATGATAAGAATATAATTACCGTAATAAATAAAATTATTGCCACAAATATCGAAGTCCTGAGCTAGACCTTGAATGTGGTAGGTTAAACTTGCCTCTAGATGACTCCCCAAGCCTCCTTAAGCAGCCCCCTGAGTCCGACTGGCGGTAAATCCACCCTCACCCCACCTAAGCGCACCATGCACCACTGAGGAGTCCCTATGAGACGCAGCAAATCAACCTGTGAAAACCCCAAACCAGATCAAGCCGAAGGAAGTTTAACAATACCAGTAGATGAACCACTTAAGGTTGTCGCAATTGATCAACAAAGTCATACATACAAAGGGTGAAAGCCTGAAATCACATGTGGTTTGGGAAAAAGGTATTAGTAATGTAATAGGGGGTAGTCTATAGTAGGTAGTTATTACTCTCTCTTATCTTAAGTACTCTCTTCTAGTACGTATTAATCTCTCTACTTAGGTTGTTAATCTTCTTATCCAAATGGAGGTAGTTTTTTTATGTCTGATATAGGTGTCCTGGACCACTCTAGAGACTTAGATGTTCATACTTGGTCAGAGCATCCTGAAGTTAATACTTTTGTTGATCTAGTATTTGATGACCACTTCTCTGATGGACCTAAAGGTATTCGTAAGAAGCACGTTAAGGTAGTATTGTTAGACCTCTATGTAGCTTGGTGTGATGATCCTGACCTTAAGGTTTCAT
>CALCGO010000614.1 GCA_937901055.1 uncultured Rhodobacterales bacterium | reverse complement strand
TCTCCAGGCAACCAGGTCCAGACAAAAACCCCGCTAGGTTCAGAAGTTGTCATCTATTTCCTCGTGTTTTGTACGAATGGACTGTGGCAGAAGCGCCATGGTATCCTTTCCTCTCGCTAATTCCAGCGTCGAAACACCGATCTCGCTGAAGATCGGTACACCGAGTAGAACGGCAAGTTCCAGTACAAGCCCGATTTCCGCTTTTGGGTTTCCGGCCTCTATTGCCTGAAGCGTGGTGCGGGAAATGCCAACCCGTTTCGCCATCTCCGCCTCTGTAAACCGACGTTCCTTGCGCGCAATACGGATTTGTGTGGCAAGATATTCCACTGCCCGTTCCGTTTCACGCGAATATGTTCGAATATGCTTACCCATTTCATTTAGCCCGTTATAATGTACGTAAAGACATTTCACGCCGTTTATAATGGTCATATTCCTATTTTTGCCTGCAGTCAACTTGCCGAAGTTTACGCGAGCGCGAAAATACAGGAGGCGCTATGAATTCCATAGGAACACTGTATTTGTGTTATACCCACTTTTCCACAATCAATCCCGGCACCCGCCCTGCCACTTTCTCCGCATCTCGCGCCAGATCAAGCCGCTTGCGCAGTTTCACCTGCGGCACTAGTAGGAATATCGGCGCCGTGACTTGTCCGCGCCCTGTTTTCGCACGCGACGCAACCGCAGTCCCGCGCGCGTTGATCCGCGCCTTCTCCGCCACCAGCAAACTCGGCCCGTTCCGTCGGTAGATAAACCGTAGTTTGAGACCACGTCGCCGCTCCCACTCCAGCGGTGTCAGCCGCGCACCTCCACGGCCTTTGCCTGCAGCCTCGGTCGGGATCGCGAGATAAAACCCGTGCTTCGAGCGGATCAGCAGGCCGCGATCATGGGCGTGGATGATTTTCGGGGCTCTGGACCAGATGAACGCCGCCGCGTCCAGACTCTCGCCGCGCTCGGGATAGGTTTTGTTGCGGATCGTGCGTGCCAACCGCTGCCCCAAACCCGCGCCAGTGATTTGCCCGCGCCAGTCATTCTTGAGATCACTACCGGCTTCGCGCATCGCGGCCGTGACGGCTCTTTCGCCTGCCAGCACCTCCGCCCGCAACATCCCGGCGAGGTCTGGATCAACGTCTAGTTTCAGCTTCATGCGGGTCGCAGATCCAGCGTCCAGACCAGCCGTTCGCGATCGCGCACTGGTTCACCCTGGATTACGAAACTCTCGGTTCCAAACAGGATCAAATCATCGGGGCGGGGATTTGCCAACTCGGACACCCGCACATCAACGGTAGTGGTTTCGCTAAGAATTCGCGCCGAGCCAAAACTGCTGATCTCGTCGGGCGCACGCCGGATCACGCGGATTGCATGTTCTTCTGTGGATGCGGTGGATATCCAGTAGGCATCCACCGCCATGGTGGTGTTTCCAAAAATCCGGTCCATGGCGGCAGCAAAGGCGTTCATCAGGATGCCTCTCTAGTTCGAGCTGTGGAGGCGGATCGCAAGGCGCGGCCGTTTATTGACCGGCAGGATCGAGGCCTCGGTCATCAGATCGATCCAGCGACCTTTTTCATCCAGATGCTGGCGGGCATAAAGCGGCAGACCGACCGTGTTGGCCGCCTCGAGCAGGTTGGCAGGTCCGCCGTACGTGGTGAACGTATCAAACGTGCCGAGCGGGAAGGCGATGCCCTCGCCAGCAGGGATCAGCCGCTCGGCGCTGCCATTCGAGAGCGTGACGCTGCCATTGTATTCCTCGAACAGAATACCGGCAAAAGGGAAGCTGCGGCGCATGTCATCGCGAAGTGGCTGGCCACCGGTTGCCGAGAAGAATTTGTAAGCGTCCTCGGTTTTGGGGTGCGAGATCAGCTTGTCAAAGAACTCCGAACTCACCAATGCGTAAGCACTGGTCATGGTTTCACCAAGGAGACGGTCTTCAATCCCGCGAAGCGTTGTGCGTACTTTGCCCTGCACATTCGTGCCTGCCGTGCCGAACACAAAGTCGACCGAGATCTGGCTCAACCCGAATTCGGTAAAATAATTGTAAAGCGTGGTGCCAGCGCCGTCTTTGACGATACCGCGCAGCGCATTCATCTCCATGTATTCGCGGGTCTGGGCGTGCTTGCGCCGCATCAGCGTCAGCTTGCGGTTCATAACCGTGAGCAGCGGGTCGGCAGCGTCCGATGCCCCGATCGCCGGAATGCCCTGGATATCGGCGGGCAGGATCACATCGTCATGCGGGATCCAGGGCAGGGCGAAGGAACGCATGGAGCGCCCCTCGCGATTGCCAACAGTGGCCGAGCTCCCAAGGGGCACCGAGGGCAACAGACTGAGGACGCCTTCGAATTGCTCGATGATAATGGAGCGCTGGGTGACGCCCTCGAAACGGAACAAGCCGATCTGGGCAAGGCGGGTGTAAAGATTGGGGAGCAGGTTGATGGCCTGCGTCATCTCGGCCAGCGAATAGCCGCCGGCATCAAAGGGATTGCGGGTGAGGGTCATGGGGTTCTCCGGAATTTATTTTTTTGGCGGGGGATGGATCAGGCAGTATCGCGGGCGATGATGCCCAGAGCGGCGAGCTCGGCGATTTTGGCTGCGGTTTTGGCGGCATCATCGACGGTGGCACCGTAAGTGAGGCTTGCACGAGAAATGATGGCAGGGCCGCGGGCAATCGTGACGCCGACAGTATCGGCGAGCATGGCATCGACGCTGTAAAGCAGGACGGCGGCAGCAACCTCTGCGCCGTCGATTCCAGCGTCACTCGCTAACGTATAAAGCCCGCTGGCGGTGATACGCCCGAGGACCGAGCCGACGGGATAGGCAATGCCGGCCAGTAGAGTGATAGTCTCGCGTGTGTAGTTGGGATTGACCTCGTATTTGAGGACATCGCCGAGGCTGGCGGGTTGGACAAGCGGGGCCATTGTTTAGTCTCGGTGTTTTTGGGGGGGGGGAATGACGGGGTAGTGCGTTTCGTCAGGTTCTTGCTTCAGCAGCAGCCTTTTTGGCGGCGGCGACGAGCGGGCTGTCTTTTACAGCGGCCGCTGCGGGGGCAGTGGCAACGATCAAAGCTGCATCACTGGCTGCGGCCAGATTGTCCAAAACCTGCGATCGCAGTGCATCGGGTTTGAGGCCGCGTTTCACGGCATCGGCGGTATCGATCGAGACGCCAAGACGTGCGGCTTGTGCGCAAACCTGCGCCACTTCGGCGGCCTGCGCGCGGATGGCATCGGCATCCGGTACGGCGGCGTTGGGCGTGTCCGGTATTGCCGGTTGTGACCGCGGTTGCGATGGAGTTGCGGCAAGCGGTTCTGCCGCCTCTGTTGGCGTTTGTGCCTGTGTTTGCACCGCAGGTGCTTCACTTGCTGTTTCATCGGCAGGTTCACTATTCGGGTTCATCGTGGTTTCCTTTCGGGTTTGGGATTTGGGAATTCGGGTGGTTGCGTGCAGAAACGTGATCGCGCCCGGGTCATGGCGACCCTCGGCAAAGGCGCGAAAGGCGCTTCGGGGATCGGACACGGCATCGGCCAGTCCGGCGGTCACGGCTTCAACACCACGAAACACTGCTGCTTCGGTTTCGAGCGCGGCTTCAATATCGAGCAATTCACCCCGCCCTTTGGCGACGGTTTGGGCAAACAAGGTTCGCAGGCCCTGTAAAACGCAGTGCAATATTGGGCCACAGAAGCGATCACATAATGTGATTGTAGCGGAGTAAAATACCGCCAGTTTGTGTCCTTCGAATTATCGGAGGGCGGGAGATGTATTCTGTGGATATTTATAGTCGTGTGCGCCGTGCTTGCTTGAGGGACGGAATGTCAGCTCGAGAAGCCGGGCGTTACTTCAACAACCCGCATACGCTGTTTTCGTGCAGCCTGCGTCGATGAAATCCGGTGAATGTCGGTCAAAGTAAGAATGGAAATCTTGCAATATCAAACGCTTGCGCCGTAAGTGGTTGATATTGCTAAGTTTTAGGAATCATTGCAATTTCGGCTCATAACCTGAAGGTCGTAGGTTCAAATCCTACCCCCGCAACCAAATAAAACCCGTAACTTCAAATAGTTACGGGTTTTTTGATTCTGCGGCCATGTGCCGAAATTAGCCACTGGAATCACTATGGAATCATGAGGGGGCGAAGTTCCGCGCATTCTTGTTCATTGGGCCACTAGACCCCGGATGTTCTATGATTACGCCGCAAAAAACGGTGGACGTGATCCGGTGCACGGCCACCAGCAGCTCTCCTTGTTCCACGCCCACTAAGATTGCCGGTCAACTTTGGCTCTCGATGCACAAGCAAAGGGCGGACCCATAAGGTCCGCCCATGGCTCTGATAGGAGGTATCGCTTTCATGTTTGCGGAAAAGGCCCCCGAGCGATTGCCCGGGGGCCCTTCTTTATATCTGGTCAGGCCAGATCGAAGCGATCCGCGTTCATGACCTTGGTCCATGCGGCAACAAAGTCATTGACGAACTTTTCCTTGTTGTCGTCCTGGGCATAGACCTCGGCATAGGCCCGCAGGATCGAGTTGGATCCGAAGACCAAGTCCACGCGTGTCGCCGTCCATTCGACGTCGTCGCTTTTGCGGTCGCGGATCTCGTACACGCCGTTGCCTGTCGGGATCCAGCTGTACGCCATGTCGGTCAGGTTGACGAAGAAGTCGTTCGTCAATGCACCCTCGCGATCGGTGAATACGCCGTGCTTGGTGCCGCCGTGGTTGGTGCCGATCACGCGCATGCCACCGACCAGGACGGTCATCTCACGGGCGGACAGGCCCATCAACTGCGTGCGATCCAGCATCATCTCCTCTGCGCTGACGGCATAGTCCTTCTTCAGCCAGTTGCGATACCCGTCGTGGACGGGTTCCAGCACGTCGAAGGAGTCGGCATCCGTCATCTCGTCGGTCGCGTCGCCACGGCCTGGCGCGAAGGGCACCGTGACATCAACACCGGCGACCTTGGCCGCCTGTTCGACACCGACGTTACCGGCCAGCACGATCAGGTCGGCCACGCTGGCGCCGCTTTCTGCGGCGATCGGCTCAAGGACGGCCAACACCTTTGCCAAACGCGCGGGTTCGTTGCCTTCCCAGTCCTTTTGCGGGGCCAGACGGATACGTGCACCGTTGGCACCACCCCGCATATCGGAAGCACGGAAGGTCCGCGCACTGTCCCAGGCGGTTGCGACCATATCGCTCACGCTCAGGCCGTTGGCGGCAATCTTGGCCTTCACGGCATCGACGTCATAGCCGGTGCTGCCCGCCGGGATCGGGTCCTGCCAGATCAGGTCTTCGGCGGGAACGTCCGGTCCGACGTAGCGTGCCTTCGGACCCATGTCGCGGTGGGTCAACTTGAACCAGGCGCGGGCGAAGACTTCCGAGAAGTAGTCAGGGTCCTTGTAGAAGCGTTCCGAAATCTTGCGGTATTCCGGATCCCTGACCATGGCCATATCGGCGTCCGTCATCATAGGTTTGCACTTGATGGACGGATCCTCGACGTCGACCGGCATGTCCTCTTCCTTGATGTTGACGGGTTCCCACTGCCAGGCACCGGCCGGACTTCTCTTGTGTTCCCAATCATAAGTGAACAGCAGATGGAAGTAACCGTTGTCCCACTGGGTCGGGTTGGTCGTCCATGCACCTTCCAGACCACTGGACACGGTGTCGCGGCCAACGCCGCGGCTGGTCTTGTTGACCCAGCCGAAGCCCTGATCCTCGACGTCGGCGCCTTCGGGGGCCGGCCCCAACAGAGCCGCATCGCCGTTACCGTGCGCCTTGCCGACGGTGTGGCCACCGGCTGTCAGCGCGACGGTTTCCTCGTCGTTCATGGCCATGCGGGCAAACGTCACGCGGACGTCTTGGGCTGTCTTCAGAGGGTCGGGCTGGCCGCCCACGCCTTCCGGGTTGACGTAGATCAGGCCCATCTGAACGGCGGACAGGGGATTTTCCAGCGTCTCGCGGTCGTCGCCCGCATAACGTTCGCTACCCAGCCATTCCTTTTCGGAGCCCCAGTAAGTGTCCTTTTCGGGGTGCCAGATGTCCTCGCGGCCGAAGCCGAACCCGAATGTCTTCAAGCCCATGGCTTCATAGGCCATGTTTCCTGCGAGAATCATCAGGTCGGCCCAGCTGATCTTGTTGCCGTACTTCTTCTTGATCGGCCACAGCAGGCGACGGGCCTTGTCCAGGTTGACGTTGTCGGGCCAGGAATTCAATGGCGCGAACCGCTGGTTGCCCGTTCCGCCGCCGCCACGGCCGTCGGCCGTACGGTAGGAGCCTGCCGAGTGCCAGGCCATGCGGATCATCAGGCCGCCGTAGTGGCCCCAGTCGGCGGGCCACCAGTCTTGGCTGTCGGTCATCAGCGCCTTTAGGTCGTTCTTGAGCGCCTCGACGTCGAGTTTCTTGACCTCTTCGCGATAATCGAACCCCGGTTCCATGGGGTTCGTCTTCGTGTCGTGCTGGTGCAAGATGTCCAGATTGAGGGCGTTGGGCCACCAATCCGTATTCGATTGGCCGGTGGTCGTCATGCCACCGTGCATCACCGGGCATTTGCCCGCATTGTTTCCGGTCGATTGGTTCATAATTTCCTCCTGATTTGGTGGTTGAAATTTGATCAGCGCTGCGTCAACTGATCATTGAGCGTAGCATCCAGGCAGTCTTCTCGTGGATTTGCATACGTTGGGTGAGTAAGTCGGCCGTTGGTTCGTCACCGGCCTCGTCGGCAATGGGGAAGATGCTGCGCGCGGTCCGCGCGACGGTTTCTTGATCCTTTACGAGTTGCGCGATCATTTCTTCCGCCGCCGGAACGCCGGTTTCTTCCTTGATGCTGGTGCGTTCCGCGAACTGCACATACGAACCGGGAGCCGCGATACCGAGGGCTCGGATGCGTTCCGCGATCTCGTCGACGGCGGTCGCCAGTTCGGTGTACTGAGTCTCGAACATGAGGTGTAAGGTGTTGAACATGGGCCCCGTGACGTTCCAGTGGAAGTTATGGGTCTTCAAATAGAGCGTATAGGTGTCGGCCAGCAGTCGGGACAAGCCGTTTGCGATGGCGAGACGGTCCTGTTCGGGGATGCCGATATCTATGGATGGTTTCATGGCGCTTCTCCTTTCCGCTTGGTTTCGATTCTTCAAGCCAATCCGTGTTCGCTAAAAGGTAACGTACGCGCTCAAAACAATTTTGAGAAACGATATAAATTTGCTATAGTATACGTAATTTCCGAATTATTGTGAAGCGCGCATGAAGCTATTGCCAAGCCTCAAACAGCTGGAATATTTGACAGCCCTTGTCGAAACTCAGCATTTCGCCCAGGCGGCCAAACTCTGTAGTGTCACGCCGTCGACGTTGAGTGCCGGCATCCGAGACCTGGAAGGTGTGCTGGGCGTCGCGGTGGCAGAGCGAACCAAGCGGACGGTTTTAATCACGCCGATAGGTCAAGCAATTGCGGAGCGGGGGCGCCGGTTATTGCGCGATGCTGAAGACGTCATGGAGCTTGCATCCACACAGAGGGAGCCGATGGCCGGGGATATGAGGCTTGGTACCATTCCGACAATTGGCCCATTCATATTGCCGAGAACATTGCCGGCCGTCGAAGCGAAGTATCCGAAACGGCGTTGTTGCACGGACCCCAGCGGGTCTGCTAGACCCGCCCCTTGCCAACGACCTGGATATTCATGATGCCGCACAAATTCAACGCTTCCCGCCGCCACAAGTTTGAAAAGAAGCGACAGAAGGTCACCAACTGGCGAGTGTATAATGAAGGCCTGCGTCAGCGTGGTGATGTGACGATCTGGTTGAGCCCTGAGGTTGAAGAAGAATGGCTTGCCGATAAACGTCAGACGCCAGGCGGCCAACCCATTTATTCTGATATGGCCATCTCAGTATGCCTAACGCTGGGTATGGTTTTCAAACAACCTTTACGGCAGACGCAAGGGCTGGTCCGCAGTTTGGTGCGGCTTATGGCCCTGGATGTTCCTGTTCCGGATTTCTCAACCCTCTCGCGGCGAGGTGCGGGGCTCAGCATTCCAGAAGAATCCAAAACCGAAAGGGCCGGCCCAATCGAATTGGTTGTGGACAGTACCGGTCTGAAGATATTTGGTGAAGGCGAATGGCTGCAGAAGAAGCATAAAACAAAGGCCAAACGCAAGTCGTGGCGCAAGCTGCACCTTGGATTGTATCTCACAACTGGAGATATCGTTTGCTCAGATTTGACAAAAGACGACGTGGGGGACCCAACTGCTTTGCCCGAGCTTCTCGATCAGATTGACGCTCCCGTTAGCCGCTTTCTGGCGGATGGCGCCTATGATGGTGATCCTACCAGCCATCTGCTTGTGGACCGTTTTGGTGAAGCGATAGAGATTGTAATCCCGCCTCCAATCACGGCCGTTCTTAGCCCCGATGCTGCCCATGATCCAACGCCCCGAGATAAACACATCGAGGAGATTCGAGACAA
The DNA here is from genome assembly GCA_937901055.1 of uncultured Rhodobacterales bacterium. Classification (GTDB taxonomy): domain Bacteria; phylum Pseudomonadota; class Alphaproteobacteria; order Rhodobacterales; family Rhodobacteraceae; genus NORP23. Next base: position 655 of record CALCGO010000614.1, on the reverse strand, counting down.
AGGGCGCATGGCCTGGCAAGTTCGCAGCGGTTACAATCAGCGGAGCCGCGGGGAAACACAAATGGGCCGTTGGAAGACGGTCATCGGGCCCAAGCTGAAAGCTCGGAGCTTTCCGAACCAAAAAACAGAAGTTAGGATCGGAACAAACATTCTCAACAAAATGAACGGGCTTGGCCGCGCCAAGTACGAGGCTGTTGCTTGACCCAAATCATGGGAATGGGCGAGTTCCGACCTGTGATATATCCATGCAACACGGCCCTGTTTCCCTACGCCAGTCATTCGAGACCCTGAAACCCAATGCGCATTATAGGCCACTTTACGCCGCTGCTGTGGCGCGCGCACAAAGTGACCAGATCGCCAATCTGACGGCCACACGGGCAGTCACAATTGCCCTTAAGCCACATGGGATGAAGGGAGCTATCGGCATCGGCCGAGTGAAAACCCCAACCATGGGAATTGTCTGCGCACGGGAACGCGAAATCCAAGGTTTTGAGGCAAGACCATATTTTGATCTTTGGGTTGATGTCAGTGATGGCAAAGATGTCTTGCGGCTTAAGCATTTTCCCGCTCACGAGGCACGGGTTTTTGATGGAGGTTTGGTGGAGAAGATCACCTCATCTTTTGAACCCTGGAAAGGCCCTCTGCAGGTTACTTT
>CALCGO010000613.1 GCA_937901055.1 uncultured Rhodobacterales bacterium | reverse complement strand
GACGCGGCGGGTTGTTGTTGTCGTTGCTGGTACTGCCGCTTTACATCCCAACCCTGATTTTCGGCGCTCGGTGTGTCGCGGCGGCGTCAGAAGGTGTGGCGGTAATGCCCGCATTCCAATTGCTAGCTGGCGTTACACTGTTCACACTTGCCCTAACCCCAATCGCTGCCGCGGCGGCTCTACGAATGCATATGCGTTAGCGGATATGTGACCAATAGCCCGTTGCAACGCATCCGCGCACCACATAGAAATCAGCCAACAACATAAGGACGAAAAACATGTCTATTTGGGAGTTCGCAAACCCGGTTCGCTTCATGCGCCTCACGGGTAAGGTCTTGCCATGGATCACAGGGCTGGCGATTGCCTGTTTGACGATTGGCCTAATTTGGGGCTTCTTCTTCACGCCCGAAGCTGAAAATTTCGGTTCTACCGTAAAAATCATCTACATCCATGTACCGGCTGCCACGTTGGCGATTAACGCTTGGGGGCTGATGTTCGTGGCCTCGTTGATCTGGTTGATCCGGCGCCATCATGTATCAGCACTTGTTGCACGCGCTGCCGCGCCTGTGGGCATGACCTTGACGCTGATCGCGCTGATCACCGGTGCGATCTGGGGCGAGCCGATGTGGGGAACCTATTGGGAATGGGACCCGCGTTTGACTTCGTTTTTGGTGCTATTCGTGTTTTATCTGGGCTACATGGCCCTTTGGGAAGCAATCGACGAGCCTGACAAGGCAGCGGATCTGACCTCGGTTCTAGCGATGGTAGGGACGGTGTTTGCCGTGATATCGCGATATGCGGTGAACTTTTGGAACCAAGGTTTACATCAGGGCGCATCCTTGTCGCTGGATAAAGAGGAGCATGTCTCGGACGTGTTTTACCAACCGTTATTGTTGACAATGGCAGGTTTCTTCTTCCTGTTCCTCGCGTTGGTATTCCTTCGCACGCGCACCGAAATCCGCGCACGTCGCATTAAGGCGCTACAATTGCAGGAGGCAAACTGATGCCCGATCTTGGAAAATACGGCGAGACTATTCTGACAGCTTACAGTGCCACGATCATTCTGGTGGCCGCTATTGTCGTTTTGTCGATCCTGCGTTCGCGTAAAGTCAAACGGCAGCTTGCCGAGTTGGAGGCGCGCCGCAATGGCTAAAATCAGCCCTTATGTGGCAATCCCTCCGATCATTTTTCTGGGGTTGGCTGGCTTGTTCTACTTCGGACTGACGCGCGAAAATGCTGGCGATTTGCCGAGCACCATGGTCGGGCGCAATGCGCCTGCGTTCCTGAAAATCACTGACCTGCGCGAAGACCCTGCCCCGACGATTGACGATCTGACTGCCGAGGGCATCAAGTTCGTGAACTTCTGGGCAAGTTGGTGTGGTCCGTGCCGCGCGGAGCATCCACTGTTGGAGGCAATGGCGGACGACGGAATGACCCTGATTGGCATCAACTACAAGGACGCGGCGGATAACGCGTTGGGGTTCCTAGACGAACTCGGTGATCCGTTCACCAAAATCGGCGCCGACACGACGGGCCGCACGGGGTTGGAGTGGGGCGTTTATGGCGTGCCGGAAACTTTTGTGATTGATGGCAATGGCAAGGTTTTATTCCGCCATCCGGGCCCACTGACGCAGCGGGTGTTGGATGAACATGTGCTTCCTGCGATTGCTGCGGCGATTGAGTAGTATGACCCGTTCGGTTCTATTTGTGTGTCTGGGCAACATCTGCCGCTCCCCCACCGCGGAGGCGGTGTTTCGCGGTTTGGCCGAGGGGCGCGGACTGCATATCGACAGCGCTGGAACGTCCGGTTGGCATGACGGTGGGCGTTCGGACCCACGTGCGAGTGCTGAGGCGCGGCGACGTGGGTATGACATGTCAGCGATCCGTTCGCGCAAGATTACAGCGGCGGATTTCGATAGGTTTGATTTGATCATTGCGATGGATTTTGAGAACTTGCGGGACTTGGAAAGTATCCGGCCCGCTGGCTCGAACGCGAGGGTGGAGATGTTTTTGCCTTATGCGCCGGAACTGAACTTGGACGAGGTTCCTGATCCGTATTACGGAGGAAAGGAAGATTTTGAATATGTTTTTGA
>CALCGO010000612.1 GCA_937901055.1 uncultured Rhodobacterales bacterium | reverse complement strand
TTGGCGGTCTAACCTATAAACTGGGCGTCGACGGGATCAGCATTCTATTCGTGCTGCTGACTACTTTCATGATGCCAATCGTTATCGGTGCAAGCTGGAAGGTGGACCACCGCGTTAAGGAATACATGATCGCTTTCCTGCTGTTGGAAACGCTAATGATCGGTGTGTTCCTATCGCTCGACCTAGTACTTTTCTATGTCTTCTTCGAGGCTGGCCTGATCCCGATGTTCCTGATTATCGGAATTTGGGGTGGCAAAGACAAAATCTACGCTGCGTTCAAGTTCTTCCTCTATACGCTTCTGGGGTCCGTTCTGATGCTGATCGCCATGATCGCAATGTGGTATGATGCGGGCACAACGGACATCGTGAAACTGCTGAACCACGAGTTTTCGTCTGGCACCGTTTCGGTCCTTGGGTTCCAGATAGTCGGCGGCGCGCAGACATTGATGTGGTTAGCTTTCTTTGCCTCCTTCGCCGTGAAAATGCCGATGTGGCCAGTACACACATGGCTTCCGGATGCACACGTTCAGGCACCAACAGCAGGCTCCGTTGTTCTGGCGGCGATCCTGATCAAGATGGGTGGCTATGGCTTCCTGCGGTTTAGCTTGCCGATGTTCCCGGTCGCATCCGACATTATGCAGAACTTCGTGTTCTTCTTGTCCGTCGCGGCGATCATCCTGACCTCGCTGATCGCTTTGGCGCAGACGGATATGAAGAAGCTGATCGCGTATTCATCAGTGGCACACATGGGGTTCGTGACAATGGGTATCTTCGCGTTCAACCAACAGGGCCTTGACGGTGCTATTTTCCAAATGATCAGCCACGGCTTCATCTCTGGTGCGTTGTTCCTGTCTGTCGGCGTCGTTTACGATCGCATGCACACACGCGAGATCGAGGCTTATGGTGGCTTGGCTGTCCGTATGCCGGTTTATGCGCTGATCTTCATGCTGTTCACTATGGCGAACGTCGGCCTGCCGGGTACGTCTGGATTTATCGGCGAATTCTTAACGCTGGTTGCTGTGTTTAAGGTTAACACTTGGGTAGCATTTGGTGCGACCTTCGGTGTGATCTTATCGGCCGCTTATGCGCTTTATCTGTATCGTCGTGTCGTGTTCGGTGATCTTATTAAGGAAAGCTTAAAGGGTATCGCTGACATGGATTCCCGCGAGAAGCTTGTCATCGCACCGCTAGTTCTGTTCACGCTGCTTCTGGGCGTCTATCCAGCACTAGTTCTGGACGTCATCGGCCCCTCGGTCGAGGCGCTGGTGCATAATTTTGAAACTGTTGTTGGCGCGGCTGAAACCGCCGCCCCAAGCCACTGATCGGGTGAAGATATGTTAAGCAACGATATTTCCGTAATTCTCCCCGAGCTGCTGCTAGCGGTTTTCGCGATGGTTGCCTTGATGTTCGGCGTCTGGTCCAAAAAGCAAGAAGATGTGTCTGGCTTGATCTTGTGGCTCACCGCGCTGCTTTTCGCCGGTGTTGGCCTTTGGATCGGTATGGCACCAGCTGGCACCAATACGGCATTTAATGAAGCTTTCGTTAGCGACGGTTTCGCGCGATTTGCGAAGGTTGTTATTCTTTGGGGAGCGGCGTCTATCCTGCTTCTGTCTAAGGAGTATTTGCAAAAGAACAGTCTGCTGAAATACGAATTCCCTGTTCTCATCACGATGGCAACCGTCGGTATGATGATCATGGTGTCTTCGGGCGATCTGTTGTCGTTATATATGGGATTGGAATTGCAATCCTTGTCGCTTTACGTCGTCGCGGCATTTCGGCGTGACAGCCTACGTTCAACCGAAGCCGGTTTGAAATATTTTGTGCTTGGCGCATTGTCATCCGGCTTACTTCTATACGGTGCTTCGCTGGTTTATGGGTATACGGGGACGACTGTTTTCAGCCAGATATCTACTGTAGTAGCGGATGAAGGAATGTCCCTTGGGCTGCTATTCGGCCTCGTTTTCCTTGTCACTGGCATGGCTTTCAAAGTATCTGCCGCACCGTTCCACATGTGGACACCTGACGTTTACGAGGGCTCACCAACACCCGTTACAGGTTTCTTCGCGACAGCGCCTAAAATGGCAGCTGCCGCGATGATGGCACGTCTGCTGCACGATGCCTTTGGCAATGCAACGGACGACTGGCAGCAAATATTGATCTTCTTGTCGTTTGCATCTGTATTCCTTGGATCAATCGCGGCTATCGGGCAAACAAATATCAAACGTCTGATGGCGTATTCTTCCATTGCACATATGGGTTTTGCCCTGATGGGCCTCGCAGCCGGTTCCGAGGAGGGTGTTCAGGCATTGCTAATTTACTTGGCAATCTACGTAACCACGAACGTCGGCGTTTTCGCGTTTATCTTGAATATGGAGCGCGATGGTCGGCCCATCACAGACATCAAATCGTTAAGCATGTATTCCCGCGTTGCTCCAGCACGCGTCGCGGCATTGGCTGTGCTTATGTTTAGCCTCGCGGGTCTACCACCTTTAGTTGGGTTCTTTGCCAAGTTCTATGTGTTGACCGCCGCGGTAAATGCCGGACTTACATGGTTAGCAATCGCAGGGGTGATCGCATCAGTGATCGGTGCATACTATTATCTACGCATTGTATTCCTGATGTACTTCGGCGAGGCCGGTGACGCGCTAAACGGTAAGATGTCTACGTTACACTGGGTTTTCCTTGGTGGATCTTCTGGCGCAATGGTTTTGGGCATCGTAAACATGTTCGGTGTCGAAACCATCGCTGGTATGGCCGCCGCGACTTTGCTGAACTAGGTGGAAAACTGGCCCGAAGGCGTTGGTCGTGAGGTGTTTCAAACCCTCGATAGCACAAACGCCGAGGCCATCCGCCGTGCCAGCAAAGGCGAAAGCGGACCGAAGTGGTTCCTAACGCTTGAGCAAACACAAAGCCGCGCGCGGCGTGGTCGTCCTTGGGATAGTGGCAAAGGGAATTTTTCCGCGTCTTTATTAATCCGACCCACAGGTGGCCCCGAACAAGCTGCGTTGCGATCCTTTATTGCGGCGTTAGCTCTTCGTGATGCCTTGGTCGAGGTTTGCGGACGCGAGGATATATTTTCCCTCAAGTGGCCAAACGACGTCTTGCTCAACAATCGAAAACTGGCGGGTATTTTGCTTGAAAGTGGAGTTGATGCATCTGGTTCATACCTTTGCATCGGGATCGGCGTTAATCTTTCAAACGAGCCCGATTCTTCGTTCATCGAAGAGGGGGCTTTTGCACCGATCAGCCTTCGATCAGTAATAGGTGTAATAATTGAGCCCGAAGATTTTCTATCACTATTAGCAATGTCTTTTGATCGTTGGGAATCACAGTTTCAGCACTTCGGTTTTGAACCCATTCGCAATGAATGGTTAAACCACGCGACCCGATTGGGCGAAGTAATTACCGCGAAGTTAATGGACCGCACAGAGGTAGGTACGTTCGAAACAGTAGACGAGGCGGGGGCAATTGTCTTAAGAACCTCGAAAGGTTTGCTGCATTTACCCGCAGCAGAGATATATTTCGGAACGGAGGGCTAAATGCTCCTGGCGATTGATGTTGGAAATACGAACGCGGTTTTTGCGTTACACGATGGCAAAGATTTCATAGCAGAGTGGCGCTGTTCTTCGGATTACCGACGCACAGGTGACGAGTATTTCGTTTGGCTGAAGCAGCTGATGGATCATCGTGGAATTACCGAAGACGTCACCGGGGTCATTATCTGTTCAACCGTCCCACGTGTTGTCTTTAACTTACGCGTTTTGGCGGACAGGTACTTCAGCTGTCGCCCGATCGTGGTGCGTCGTGACGAAGTTGAACTTGGCGTACCTGTTCGTGTTGACAAAC
>CALCGO010000611.1 GCA_937901055.1 uncultured Rhodobacterales bacterium | reverse complement strand
CGGGGGGTAATCTTGCCGCCGTTGTCTGCCAGCAAGCCGCCATGAACGGCGAGCGCACACCGGATTTGCAGGTCTTGATTTATCCGGCCCTTGATGCGCGCATGATCTCGGATTCCATGGAGGAGCTATGGAATGCTTACATCCTTCCCAAAGCTCGGATGGAGTATTTCCTCGATTTATATACACGTGGCCCTGATGACATCGAAGACCTAAGGCTCTCCCCCTTACTAAGGGATACCGTCGCTGATCAACCAAGGGCTTGTATCGTCACCAGCGGTTTTGATCCGCTGCGCGATGATGGCGATACCTATGCTGAACGCCTGTCAGCCGAGGGGGTCGAGGTTAAACATATCCAGTACGCCGGCCAAATCCACGCATTCGTCAACCTGTGCAAGGTAATTCCGCAGGGCAACGATTGTATTCGGGATATCGCCGGTTGGCTGAAAACGGTTTGGCGCTAAACATGGAAAACCCGTCATTCAAAGCCAAACTGCTGTTCTGGGTAACGCTTGGCGTTTTCTCCACGTTCTTCGCCGAGGTCATATCCGGTTCAACCCCGTACCCGTTCCTGCCGATCATGGGCGTTTGGGGCATGGTGATGGTCACGCCGCTATATGCCACGCACATTCTGGCTTTCGCCTATCTGGTTTACCGCTATGGGAAACCACGGTTCCACACGCTGTTTTTGGCTGGCGCCCTGTTCGGCATGTACGAGGCCTATGCCACAGGTGTCCTTTGGGCCGGTTGGAGCGAACCACCGCCGATTCTGCTGTTTGATGTTGGCGTGATCGAAACCATTGTGTTGGTGTTGTTCTGGCATCCGGTCTTCGCCTTTATCATTCCCATCGTTCTAGGCGAGGTCGCCCTAACCCGAGACACCGGATCAACAATAGACCTTTCCCGTTTCACAACGCGTAAATCCTTGGTCGTTATGGCTGTGGTCGCTGGCTTGTTGCAATCCATGAACATGGCCTCGGCGGGTATGGCACTGGCAGTCGGCGCGGTGAACATCGCCATCGTTGCCGTGTTCATTTTCTGGTGGCGCAAGCGCGACCTACAGCGTTTCAGCATGCAACAATTGCTACCAAACAAAAGACAATTCCGGTGGGTACTGGTGGTGATGGTACTACAGTATTTGTTCCTGGGAGCGGTTAGTGCGGGTAAATACCCCGATATAGCGGGACACATTGCCGTGCTAGGCCTTTATGCTTTGTTGACGTGGCTGTTCGTCAAAAGCCTAAAAACCTCGCGCGACACGCCGTTGCCCGCTGTCACACCGCCCACTTATCAGTGGCGCAGATTCGCGCTGGTGTCTGTGATATTCATTAGCACATCAACGATACTCTCGGCGTTCACCGGAAACATAAACCCCGTTGTATGGATCATCATCCTGCTAAGCTATTCGGTGTTGGGCATAGGCCTCTTCGCGGTAACATTAGGGCAATTGTACCGGCGGGGTTGATCACATCGCGCATCGCTCTGCATGTGACCAACCGTGTGCCGTAATTTGGGGCAACAGCACACGGCTAGCTTTCCACATGCTGACGCCAAATAGCGCCAACGTGAAACGAACAGGCTACTGTTTACTGAACCACCCGATACGTTCTGCTCACTCGCGTTTTAGGTGATTCCAGTGGCCAAGCTTTGGCCGATTGCAGTCAACTTTGTGTCAAATTTTCTTTAATTGTGGCAACCTGATCCAAATACGGCCTAACGGACAAATTCGTTAACGCCGTTCTCTGTCACCATGGCATCTAACCGCTGGTCGGTGACTTCTACTGGCACGTCACCGATTTGCCCTGAGTACGCGTATCCTACTGCCACGGTTGGCTTCTTTTTGCGTAGCAATTCCAGTGATCGGTCGTAATACCCGCCACCATAACCCAGCCGGAATCCCTGCATATCGAAGCTGACCAACGGCACGATCAACACCTCTGGCGCAAACCAGTCACCGCCCGCCGGCACTTTAGCCCCGAACGGGCCGCTAACCATTTTGCAATCCGGCGTCCATTCGCGAAACGACAATGGCAAGCCCGGACGCACAATCACGGGTACGCAAATCCGATGGCCAAACCCGTGCAATGCCGCCATCGCAGGTCGAACGTCAATCTCCGTGCGGATCGGCATGTAGCCAGAAATCACCAGCGCATCGCCCCTATCTGCAAGATAGGACAACAGGTGTTCGGTCGCGCGCTCGGCGCTGTCGCCGCGCGCCTCGTGTGCGGCCTTGCGGCGTGCGAACCCCGCGGTGCGGGCCTCGGCTTTTTGTTCTGAAATCATGTGGCGGGCCCGTCTCGACCGTGGAGGTGACTTATCCTTGTGAACCTGCGTACACAGGTGGGCACCGGGTGTGTTAGGCCACGACCAGTCACAGAGCCAGCTCCCTTTCAAAGATTTAAGGCCACTAGGATGTAGGCCTCTCACGAGAAGGTCAGCACCCGCCACCGACCAATCTAAGCCCTAAAACGGAATAATTGAAGGGGGCGCGGGCATATTAACCAAATATTACAATACTTCGGGAATAAAGTGGTGGAAAACACCCCGAGGTTCCCGTGCTTTTTGACAAATCTCTGACGTTGGATACTATAACGGCGGCTGCGCCCGGCGCCCGCCCGCGTGAAAAATACGTCGTGGTGGGGCGATTCACCCCTAATGGTCATGGCCCTCCTCCGGCGCGCGAGTTGGCGGCACGCCTTTCCAAAAGCGGGAATATTGTGGTTACCGTCGCGAACGCCCCCTCGCCCGCGCTGGTCCCTTTACGTTTTCGAAGCCGTCGATTGTGGGGCGAAACGACGGCGGCGATCGATCAGTTAACCAAAACTCCCTTCACGGCCGTCATGTATCCGGCCGGTCTCGGGTTTGATGCCATCGACAAGCCGCGCTGGCAAAATCGCAAGATGGAACAATGGCGGCGCATCAAGCTGGCAGCGATCATCGCCAACCGCGCCAAAAAATGTGTTTTTCTGCCCGACGTCACCTCGCGCCAAACGCCTCTGTGGGCCTCCCTTTTACTAGTAGCCGTGATCCGCATTCTTGCCCGCAACAACAGCCGTATTTATTGGGGTTCCCGTACCTCAAAACATCTGGTGGCAAGGTTAACAGTCAAACGATCGTTGAGCCCGCCCGCCCGTGAAAACATCGTAGAAATTCGCGGAATCACCGATGACCAAAGCGGCTTGGCGCGCAACGCATTGATGAGCGCTGAAGCCTTCGCATTGGCAGGTATTCCAACATCCATGAGCGACCGACTGGCCACGCGCCACCTTAAACGCCCGCTGACCCTGCACCACGTCAACGCCGATCAGATTCCGCACCAAATGCCAAAAGCGGACAGCTCGCTGCATATCGGTTTTCTGCTTTGGGAATTGGAGGTCCTCCCCCGTTCACACCTGCAAGCCGGAAAGCTAATGAACGAGGTGTGGGTTCCAAGCCGTTATGTGCAAAAAGTCTATGAAAAAGTTTACGAATGCCCGGTTGTGAATGTCGGCAAAGGGTTTGCTTTACCGGACCTTCCGGCATCCAACATGGCGGAGTACGGCATAAACGCCAGTCACCATGTGATACTAATGTGTTTTGACGCGCATTCCTCGGTCGAGCGTAAAAACCCGCTGGCTGCGGTTCGCGCATTTCTAGCGGCGTTTCCGAACGCGCCAAATGTACGCCTGATTATCAAAACCACCCCCGTTGACCCATCTCATTGGGGGGATCCGAATGGGCAGATGCATCAGATCAGAACCATGGGGCTGCGCGACCCCCGCGTAATCGTGGACGAACGCATGCTGCCCTTCAACGACCTACTCGCCCTGATTAAACGTGCTGATTGCGTCGTCTCTCCGCACCGGGCGGAAGGATTTGGCTACATCCCCGCGTATGCGATGTGGTATGGCCGCCCCGTGATCGTCACCGATTATTCCGGCACGCGGGAGATTTGCGACGCAAACACCGCCTACCCCGTACCTTATAAATTGGTTAACGCGCGGGTCGGTGAAACGATAACGCCGCTTAGAAACGCGCAGTGGGCTGAAATCGGCGTCGAGGCATTGGCGAATGCGATGTGCGAAGTGCGAAGTGCGGGCGAACCCGTCAGCGGCCCAAATCAAAGCGCTTTGCGGTCAAAGATTGCTCCGTACCAAATTCACCCCGCAGATGCAGGCAAAACGATACCTCGACAGGCTTACTGCCTTGGGCGTGTTGGCGGACTGATTATTTACCTTTAGACGCCATCACACGCGCACGCGTGGCTGCTGCACGCAATTCATCCGCGATTTCTTCGGCTTCTTCTGGCTCGAAATCCAGCGGGATTTCCACTTTGCCTGTATCAATGAACAAGCGCACCATGCCCAGATCGGTAGGGCCGATCTGCAAATTCGCCGAAACATCGCTTTCGCTGTTAATACCCATAATTCTTCTCCTTGGTTTGACGCATGGCTACTGGCCCCAAGGGAAGTATTCAAGGGAAGAATTTCCGACACTTGGCGTTAACACTTGCTACATAATTGCAAAAACCCGCGATAGAGCACAATTGGCGCCAGTTCGGTATTGACCGTACGGCAAAACCTGATTACTCCCGCGCAATACGAAGTTTTCGTTATGTGCCGGCGTAGCTCAGTTGGTTAGAGCGCTTGATTGTGGATCAAGAGGCCCCCCGTTCAAATCGGGGCGCTGGTACCATTACTTTCAATGACTTAATTGATTACCCCTCCCTCCACCATGCAGATCTGTATCCTGGGGGGACATATGGGGGACAATTCCTTCGTGTTTAAGTGAATCGCGGGCGCAATTAGTTCGCTTCAGTTCAAACACGTGGCGGGAGATTGTTTTTGTGGCATTGTTAATATGTCGTACACATGGAAGTTCAGTGTTCATACACTACGCCATGCCTAACTGATTTTACCGATGTACGGCAGCCAATCGCACTCGTACCCCTTAGTCGGCAAATCTATTTGGCTTTCAAAATCGACCAGTTCGTAGACATTTGAGTTCTCCATTTTCCAAGCTCTGACAGGCTTTCTTCCTTCATCGAAGAACCTAACATCTACTAGTTCTAGCCGAGTTATGCCCAAAAGTTGGTGACGGTATGATTAGGCGGCGCTTTGAAGTTGCT
>CALCGO010000610.1 GCA_937901055.1 uncultured Rhodobacterales bacterium | reverse complement strand
TATGACAGCTTTGATGATCTGAACGCACATCTGGAACAAAAGTGTTTAGAGCGTCAGGGCGACAAATTACGGGGCCACAATCAAACCATTGGCGAGCGTTTGATATCTGATACTGATGCCCTGATGGGATTACCTGTCGCGGAATATGAAGCCTGTGATCATGTCAGCACACGGGCCACGTCGATCTCGATGGTGCGCTACCGTAGCAATGATTACTCTGTTCCGGTGGCTTATGCGCACCACGATGTTCATGTGCGTGGCTTTGTGCATGAGGTCATTATTGGGTGCGGTAACGAGATTATTGCGCGCCACAAACGGTCCTACCTATCGGCAGATATGACCTTTGATCCATTGCACTTTTTACCCCTGATCGAACAAAAGGTTGGTGCTTTGGATCAGGCCGCCCCTTTGCAGGGCTGGGATTTACCAGATGTCTTCGCAACACTGCACCGATTACTTGAGGCCAGAATGGGCAAGGCTGGCAAGCGGGAATACGTTCAGGTCCTTCGTCTTATGGAAACATTCGAGATGGACGTTGTGCAAGATGCTATCGGGCACGCCATCGATCTGGGGGCCATTGGCTATGACGCAGTAAAACACCTTGTGCTGTGCCGAGTTGAGAAGCTACCGCCACGATTGGATCTGGACTTCTATCCCTATTTACCCAAGGCGAATGTCGGAACGACGCGCCCGTCCAGTTATTTGAGTTTGATGGGAGGAACAGCGGCATGACCGAAGCACCCCAAATCCTTTTACAGCACCATCTCAAAAAGCTTCGGCTACCAACGTTCCAAGGGGAGTATGCAAAACAGGCCCAGATTTGTGCGGCAGAGAACAAAGACCACATCCAATATCTGGCGCGGTTGTGCGAGATGGAGTTGATTGAACGCGAACGACGGATGATTGAACGGCGCATCAAGGCGGCAAAGTTCCCCAGCACGAAGAGCTTGGACAGCTTTGACTTCAAGATCATGCCCAGCTTGAACAAGCCTCTGACAATGGACCTGGCACGCTGTGACTACGTGGATCGCAGGGAAAACGTCATCGCCCTGGGACCATCCGGGACAGGTAAAACGCACATCGCTTTGGGACTAGGTCTGGCTGCGTGTCAAAGAGGGCTGAAGGTACGCTTCACAACGGCAGCAGCCCTGGTCCATGATCTGATTGAAGCTCAAGATGAGCGGAGATTGCAGCGACTGCAAAAGCAACTGACCAGCCAGAACCTGTTGATCATTGATGAACTGGGCTTTGTACCCCTCAGCAAATCGGGCGCGGAATTGCTCTTCGAGGTCATATCCCAATGCTATGAACGCGGGTCCATCATCATAACCTCAAACCTGCCATTTGATGAATGGACAGAAGTCTTCGGATCAGAACGGCTTACAGGGGCCTTGCTCGACCGTTTGACCCATCACGTCCACATCCTCGAGATGAACGGCGAAAGCTACAGGCTAAAACACAGCCGTAAGAACCGCCAATAAACAAACACATCAAGATCAAAACAATGTTGGCCAAGCGGCCAACATGCGCTTTGGCACGCGTTAGCTTCATGAGGAGCACTCGCGCCAAAGCGCGAAAAAGCCGAAAACTCAGTGGCCCAGTTTTACGCCGCGACATGGACCCTTTTTACTCTGCGATTGACAGACTTCGATGCAGCAGACACATACGACTGTCCAAATGCCTGTGAGATTGCTTGTAAGGCTGCTACACGATCCTTCTCAGACTTCTGTGCATCAACGGAGTATGAATTGAATAACGCCTCTGCTTGCTTGTCTGCAGCCACATAACGTTCCAATGCAATGTGTTTATCTTTGGTCTTTAGGCTGAAACCGTATTCTTTCTTACCAATGATGTCGCGTAGCTCTGTTGGCACTGCACGACGGTAGTAGAAAACACCACTGGTCTTTTGCTTCAAATACTTCATACCCAAAAACCTCTACGTAGAACTTTATGTAGAAACTTATGTATAACTTTCGGCCTTCATTTGCAAGAAAACCTTTATTTTATGGGTATTTGGGGGTTTTCTGGCGGAGAAGCAGGGATTCGAACCCTGGGTAGACTTTCACCTACGTCGGTTTTCAAGACCGGTGCATTAAACCACTCTGCCACTTCTCCGTCGGGGGTCTTGTAACCAGAAGAACCCGGAACGTCCACACATGGAATTCAAATCTGGGTACTTTTCATTTCAGCCTTAATTGTCTAGACTCAAGACAACGACCGTAAAACGCGGCGATGTCGAGGTAAGCAGACCTGTGGGTGCCTATTTGGCCGGGGTTCAGGGGTAACATATGAGACTTTTCAGAAGACGGTTGTCTATCCGAAATTCAGCGATTGCGCCGCTATTATGCGCCTTGGCATTGGCAGGTTGCGAAGCCGGATTGTCAGGAGCAACGCCAGATACATCCGTGTCTACTGATGATACCGTTGAAACAGTCGAGGTCGATGTTATTGCCCCCGAAGCCTTCAGCATCACCGACAAAGCGCTTTGGGACGGGCGACCGACATTTGGCGGCGTCTGGATCGCTTACCCAGACATCGAAAAACCTGAACGAGTACGCATTAGAAATGACGCGACAGGCAAAGAGGTTATCGGCGCGCTTTACAAGCGCGAACGCGATTTCCCCGGTCCTAAAATCGAGCTTTCCGCAGATGCCGCGGCCGCCCTTGGCGTTCTGGCCGGTACGCCGGTTGAACTTACTATCGTTGCCCTTCGCCGCAAAACGGTCGAGATTATCGTCGAACCCGAAGCACCAGATATGACCACGCCTATAAGGCGTCCCGTCCCCGAAGTAGTCGAAGCTGCACCGGTGGCCGAGGAGCCCGCAGAAGAACCAGTGGCGGCCGTCGCGCCCAAAGTCGAAACACCCGAAGTCGTGGCGCCTCCGGTGGTCGAACCTACCCCAACGCCAATCATTGCCACGGACATCGAAGAAACAGCCCTGCCGCCTGCAAGTTCGGCGGACGAAGCCGCGGATGGGCAAGGAACCTATGTACAAGTCGCCACTTTGCAAAGCAAATCCCGCGCCGATGCTGTGGTTGCCAAGCTAAGGACAGCGGGTCTTTATGTTGAAATTCGCGAACGTCAGGCAGGTGAAAAAACCCTATACCGAGTCATTGTCGGGCCAGCTCAGACACCTGAAGCATTGGAAATCATGATGGGTGTCGTTAATGAACTCGGTTATAAAGACGCCATAGTTTTGGGATAAGGAAAACCAATGATCCTGCGATTATTCATAGCCGCATTTGCGCTGACAAGCCTGTTGTTGCAGCCAGCCTTCGCGCTTGAAACTACGGCCAGATCGGCCTTGGTTATCGACTATAACACTGGCACAGTTCTGCTTTCAAAGAACGCTGACCAACCGATGCCGCCTGCCTCGATGTCCAAGTTGATGACCCTGAATTTGATATTCGAAGCGCTGGACGATGGTCGCTTGACGTTGGAGGACACATTTCGTGTGTCGACCAAGGCCTCCCAAAAAGGTGGGTCGAAAATGTTCGTGCGCGAAGGCGCTCGTGTGCGGATCGAAGATCTTATTCGCGGTGTCATAGTCCAATCCGGCAATGACGCTTGCATCGTGCTGGCCGAGGGTCTGTCAGGCACCGAAGATGAATTCGCCAAACGCATGACCCAGCGAGCGCGTGAACTTGGAATGATGGACTCAAACTTCGTTAACGCGACGGGTTGGCCTGACCCCGGGCAGGAAATGAGCGCCGAAGATTTGGTCTTGCTGGCCACGCGCCTGATCGAAGAATTCCCCCAGTATTACGGATACTTCGCCGAAGAATCCTTCACATGGGAAAATATCGTACAAAACAACCGCAATCCTTTGCTGGGATTGGGGATTGGCGCAGACGGTCTGAAAACCGGCCATACCGAGGAAGCCGGATATGGCCTAGTTGGCTCCGCCGTAAATGACGGCCGCCGGATCGTCTTTATGATCGGCGGGCTGGATTCCGCGTTAGCGCGCTCGACCGAAGCGGAACGGATCGCACGGTGGGCCTTTCGAGACTTCGAAATGAAAACCCTGTTCAAAGCAGGCGAACCGGTCGACAGCGCAAACGTATGGCTTGGGGCCACAAAAACGGTTGAAATGGCGCTGGCCAATGACATCGAATTGCTGCTGCCGCTTCGAAGCTTGGACGAAGTCACCGCGCATTACACCTACACCGACCCAATCGAGGCCCCAATCCGCGCGGGCCAACAGCTCGGTGAACTGGTTGTCCTAGTTCCCGATTCAGACCCGATGCGCTTCCCGTTAGTTGCCCTCTCGTCGATCGAGGCGGGTGGCTTTATGGAACGCATTTCTGCGGCTGGCGACATCCTTCTCAGGCGCATCCGCGCCGCCACTTCGGGGGGCTGATTGTGGCCAAAGGTATGTTCCTGACGCTCGAAGGAATCGACGGGTCAGGCAAGTCTTCTCAAGCCAAGCTTTTGGCAGCGTCCCTGCGTGAACGCGGGCATTCGGTGGTTTTAACTCGCGAACCGGGTGGATCCCCGGGCGCAGAAGAAATCCGCAAGCTTCTGGTTGAAGGCGATCCGAACCGCTGGTCACCCGAAACCGAAATCCTGCTGTTCTATGCCGCACGGCGCGACCACGTGGAACGAACGATTCTGCCCGCATTGGAACGCGGCGACATCGTGGTTTCCGACCGCTTCGCCGATTCTACCCGCGTCTACCAAGGGGCCGTACGGTCCGATTTGCGTGAAACCGTGGACGCTATCCACGAGCACATGATCGGTTTTGAACCCGACCGGACATTCATTATCGACATGGACCCTGAAGCCGCGCTCTCGCGTGGTTTAGCCAGAAAGTCTGGTGAAGACCGGTTCGAGGATTTTGGGTTGGACTTCCAACACCGGCTGCGCGACGGTTTCAAATCTCTGGCCAAATCCGCGCCCGAACGGTGCTTACTAATTGATGGAAATCGTCCGCTTGACGAAATTTCCCCCAAAATCTTGAGCCTAACGCTAGAGATGCTGGAATGAATGACGCTGACGAAATCCCTGAATCCGACCGTATTGACGGCGCACCACGCCCCCGCGAAACGCCCGTGTTGTTCGGCCAAGACGCGGCCGCCGCAACATTTCTCGACGCGTTCGACCAAGGCCGTTTGCACCATAGTTGGCTGATAACGGGTCCAAAAGGCATCGGCAAAGCCACCCTTGCGTGGAACATCGCGCGCTTCCTTCTGGCCAGTGGCGAAGACACCGGCATGTTCGCCGCGCCGGCCGCCAACACCTTGCACATTGCGCCCGAGGATCCGGTTTTCCGCCGTGTAGCAGCCTTGGCTGAACCCGGCATATTCCTTTGCCGCCGCCCGTGGGACGAAAAGAAAAA
>CALCGO010000609.1 GCA_937901055.1 uncultured Rhodobacterales bacterium | reverse complement strand
GCCGCCACAGTTTTGGTCGCACCTATTGCCATCGACGCTGCCATTCGCTTGGGCGCCGACCCGCGTGCTTTTGTAATTGGGGTAGTTATAGCAGCTTCAACATCCTTCCTGATGCCAATCGGACATCAGGCCAATATCATTATTTTCGGCCCTGGTAATTATAAATTTTCAGATTACACCCGAGTAGGTGTTTGGCTGAATCTGATTTTGTTGATCGTGGTTTTACTAACACTACCGCTGATCTGGCCTCTATATCCGGGATAAATAGTGAAAGAGTATTTTTGGCGGAAATCTATAATCAGATAGAGCCTGTACACAAAAAAATGAATGGGTATAGAAAACGCTCACCCAATTGGGTGAGCGTTTTGTTAATTACTTACGCAGTAACGAGAGTAAATGCATAATTGCCAGCAGGATATTCTTTAATGTAGTTTTGAGCATACTTGATGCTTTGCTGAGTATCCCCATCTTCCAACTCGAAATACCAATTATCATAATTGTAGCGATAGCCATCTGAATCCAAAGTGAGAACATCTCCGCCAAACACAAATTTACCTTGATTTTCGAGATACCTGATAAGTAGAAGAGCATCTTCGCGAAGCCAGGCAAACCCACTTATACCTATATGTGTAAGTGAAATAGCTTTATCTAATAAGTCTGACGGAATTTTCATGTGTACACTTGGTTATTATCATTATCCCATATCCAATATGTTACTAGCCTCTCAAATAACTCGCCCCGTTTACATCAATGATCGTCCCGGTTGAGAACTTCGACTCTTCTGCCGCAAGGAAAATGACGGCATAAGCTACTTCTTCGGGTTTGGCGACGCGCCCGAGTGGGCTTTGGTTACGGACGGTATCGCCCATTTCGCTTTCGAGGACGTGGGTGACCATTTCTGTTTCTACAAATCCGGGGGCGACCACGCCGAGATAGATATTGTGGGGAGCCAGTTTTTGTGCCAGCGATTGGGTCATGGCGTTTAGGCCAGCCTTGCTCGCGCCCTAAGCAGGCATCTCTGGTTCGCCGCGGAATGCGCCACGCGAAGAGACATTCACGATCCGTCCGCCACCATTTTTAAGGAAGTGTTGCGTTGCCCAATAGATCACATTTGCAGGGGCGCGTAAGTTGACGGCGAGAATTCTATCCCAGCTATCCTGCCATTCTTCGTAGCTGACAGTGTTAATGGGGTGACGTTGGGAGACCCCGGCGTTGTTGACGACGATGTCGAGGCCGCCCAATCCTGTTACGGTATCGGTAATCAGCCCCTCGATGGCACTTGGGTCGGAGATATCCGCTTGGGCGAGGATATGTCCTTTACCCGGCAACCCATTCAAGGTCGCGCGCGCAGCGTCTTCATTCCGCACATAATTGATAGCCACTTTTGCGCCACGTTTTGCAAATGCTTCTGCGCAGGCTTTCCCTATCCCGCGTGAACCGCCGGTGATGAGTACTCGTTTTCCTGTGAAGTCCATCTTTTCCTCTTTTGTCCAATTTATAAAGATTTTCTGGAGTGTTATTATGGCTGACCTATTTCAATATAATAAGTTTCTCCACTAACCACTCTAAAAGCAACGGCAGATTGTTTGGTTCCACCTGTGTCATCATTGCAGACAATGGGGGTTAGTGAATTGCGTGTTCCTGTCCAGACAGCGATGAAAGTATCGTAGTCTGTTGTTTTAGTGTCTAGAGAAATAGCAGAATCGCTAGGAGATGTGTGTTTATATTTATACCAAACTGTCCCCTCGCCTGCCCCAAGCCCACACGCTGTAACTTCTGGATCGTCTAGGTTTTGGGTTGCTTCACGCGTATCTTTGAATTCTGGGATTGCGAGGGAGACATTAATTGCGTTATTAAAATCATCATTGTCAGGAATAGGGGGGCATGTAGAAGATGTGCTGGCAGTTTGGGCACCTGTTAGATCGGATTCTCCACTTGCGGTATATGCGCTGAGCTTGTATTCGTAAGTAGTATTACATTTTACATCTGTATCTGCATAAGTAGTGGTGTTTGCGCCTACAGAAGCAAGGTATACAAAGCTAGCCCCATCTTTGCGGTAGAGTTTATAGCCCGTTTCTCTGGCAATATCATCCCAGGCAAGGGAAATGCTGTATTGGGCTGTGTCGGTTACACGGAAGTTTGATGGGGTTGGGATTGCATCATTATAAATAGTGACTTCGAAGCCGCTGGCTGTTGCAGCGTTTATTGTCACTTCAATATTATTTGTTGCATCGTAAAAACTCTCACCTACTGTCCACATTGCACCTGCATCGCCGGTATTTCCATTACCATCGATATCTATCACATACGCAGGGCGACTTCTCCCATAGAGAACTTCATGGATAATTACGGCTTGGCCTGGCAATTTAACATCATAACCAGTTTTTCTTCGCACTTCGACAGTATAGAAATGGCTGCTTGATCCATTAATCGGAATTTGAGCCATTTTGTAGTTATTAGTTTGCGGTACAGCTAATTGTTCTAATGTGATGGTCGCATAAGCTTTATCATTTACAACATTTTTCTGGCCAGCAGAAATCCAGCCCAATATGTCTTTATGATAAGAGATAGTATGTTGTCCTAAGCATCCATAGGTTGCATCAGTTGAATTATAGCAATAGCTCCAAGTGTCACTCATTACATCCCATACATTGTCGTATGCGTAGTCCCCAATACTATCTGATGAGTGTGGTAATCCGAAGGCGTGTCCCATTTCATGGGAGATAACAGTGATACTTGAATATCCCCATGGTGGTTCCCAAGTTATAGGCCACACTTTTGTAATGCCATCTAAGGTCATATAGCGTGATCCTCCCCATGCATATCCGTTGTCAAAATCAGTATTAAACATCATGTTTATACCTTTGTAGAGAGAAAAGTTTACGGTGGAATCTGCGGCCGCAAGGCAGTCCGTGGCTAGTAAGCTTAGGTTAGTTCCTC
Organism: uncultured Rhodobacterales bacterium; assembly: GCA_937901055.1. GTDB lineage: Bacteria > Pseudomonadota > Alphaproteobacteria > Rhodobacterales > Rhodobacteraceae > NORP23. The sequence continues at coordinate 154 of CALCGO010000609.1, read as the reverse complement.
CTCGTGTGTCTGTAGGGTTATAGTATGCTTCTGTATGAGGTAGTACAAACCAACCAGAAGCACTACTTCCAACAATATTGATTGTATCGTACGAAACCTCGCGCCAGTAATGGTCTAATCCGCTCCCAGTTCCGATAGCCCCAGGCACCAGCCT
>CALCGO010000608.1 GCA_937901055.1 uncultured Rhodobacterales bacterium | reverse complement strand
CCGCCGCCAAAGACACCATGCCATCTGCTAGCGCATCAAACCCGCGGCGTTCGCGTTTGCGGCCCCAATAACGGGTCAACGCGGTTTCGTCGCCCATGGTGAACCGTAAAACCGCCACCAAAAGACCCGAGAGTTTCAGCAATATCCAGAAGGTTGCCAGCAGTAATAACAGTGCCAGAATGAACCCGATCGGGGCGAGGCTGATTTCCTGATCACCAAACGCAATCCGCACGCCGCCGGGCGTTTCCAGCACAAAAGACAGACCGAAAGACAGGGCAATTGCCAGTGCTACGAAGAATATTACTTTTACGAGTGACCAGATCATATCCGTATCCCTATTCGGCCGTCAGGCTGGCTTGCAGCGTATCAAAAGCGGTTAGCGCATCCTGAAGTTCGGTAGCATTTGCCAGCCACATATCCATCGCGCCATCGCCATCCGGCGACATCGCGGCAGTCGGTAGTGCGTCAATTTCGGTTAACGCCTGATTAAGATCGTCACGTTTCAACGCGGCCTCGGCCCGTGAAAGAACTGCGTCCGGCCCCAAACCGTCTTGGGGCGTTAACGAACGCCCTGCGACTTGTGCTTTGGTAAAGGCGCTTACAGATGCGAACATTCCGTCACCTGCCGATGCCAAAATCGACGCACGAATTGCCGCGTGTGCGGCCTCGGGGAAGTCAGCGCGCAGTTCGGCCATCGTGGCAATGCCGTTTGACGCGCTCGCGAGTGATGTTGGAAGATCCGTGACGCCAGCGTTTTTCATATCGGTCAACGTCGCCGCGAACGGCAAGCCTGCCGACAAAGCCACGTCGATGGCGTTCAAACTGCTGCGTATGGTCGCTGCATTTCGCGCGACTTCCGCGTTGGTTTCCACCGCTGAAACCTGCGCCGCGGTTGCCGAGACTCCGTCGAGCCGGCTTCCCAGTGCCGCGATTTCGGCTTTCAGGCCCTCGTTCACGGCGACAAATCCAGCCAGCTTGGCGGCTGTGTCGGCTGAAACTTCGCCGCCGATTTGGGAAACATCGGAAAGTTGTGCCAGAAGCGAAGAAAGTTCGGCCCGCAAGCCATCTGTTTTCAATTCCAAGGCGGCCAGACGTGAGTCAATTTCGCTGGTGTCTGTTCCTCCGCCCAGCGCATCAATCTGCGCTGAAAGGGCGGCTGTTTTCGTCGATATGCCGCCAGCAATCATCGCGTCGATTTCGTAGGCCGAAACGGGTTCCGGCATATCCGCCAGCGCTGTTTGCAACGCTGCGATTTCCGCGTTCGTTTGCGCCCCACCCGGTGCCAGCCACGCCGCAACCGGTGCCATGCCGGAAGGTAACGCTGGTGCGATTTTGGGGCCTAGCCACAACGCCAAGCCAGCACCAACAACCAGAATACCGGATATTTTCAGAATTCGCGCAGCGAGACCGGCTTCTTCGTGATCTTCCTCAACCGTATCAGGGTCGTGGATATCAGGTGCCGACTCGACATCAATAACTTTTTCCGGAGCTTCATTTTCTGCCATCAATCTGCCTCTGCGTATCAATGCGGGATTGTTACGATTATGTGGTGTCCATTTGGTACAAAGTCTAGATGCAGCGCCACATGGCCACAACCCATCGGCGCATGCGATCAGCGATAATTAGCGCAAAAACTGACCAATCAGTTCGAGCATTGCGGCCCCGTTTGGTTTTGCCGCTATTTCTATCCGCCCGAATGTCAGGTGACGCAGCTCCGCCGCTACGTTTTGGCTAATGCATAGCGCGACAAGATTTTGCGTTGGCAAGCCCGGGTTTTTAGCCATAATATCCACGAACCGGCGGGCCGATAACGGCGAGTACAACGGCAAGCCTTGCACGGCACCTTGCGCCAATGCATCGCGCGCGGCGTCGGTCAACTCGCATTCCTGTTGGGTATAAAGCACCGCTTGATCTACCGTGAAGCCCTGCGCGATCAGATTTTCAGCGACGTCGCCAGCAGTATGTTCGCCACGAACATACAATATCGGGCCATCAACGGGATCTATGTCCCTCTCTACCAGTGCAACCAGTTCTACCGCTGCGCCGTTCGCAGACACAGCATTCAACCCTGCGGCTTGTGCTGCCTGAACGGTACGATTCCCCACACAAAAACATTTTCCGTGGTTCCCGCCCAGATCGGCAAACGCCTGCACTCCGTTGACGGACGTAAACAGGATCGCTTGGTATTTTGATGGCTCAGGCAGATCGCCAATCGGCGTGATCGCCATCATTGGCGAGATAAGACAGATCGCCTTATCGGGAAATTTGGTTTCTATTTCTTTAACAAGCGCGCGCGATTGCGCCATTGGTCGTGTCAGCAGCAGGGTTTTGACGTTAGTCAAAGAACCCCTCCCCGCCTTTGGCTTTCAGGGCTTCGCCAGCCTTTATGCCAATCGCTTCAGCGTCTGACGGATCACCATGCCAAACACCGTTAAACAGGCGCGACCCGTCAGGTCGCAGTACTTCGCCACGGAATTCCAACTTGTCGCCATCCAGCAATGCCAACCCACCAATCGGCGTGCGACAGGACCCGTCGAGCACGCGCAGGAACGCGCGTTCTGCCGACACGCGCAGTGCACTTTCAGCATGGTTAATTGGGGCAAGGAGAGCGCTAATATTGTCATCGGCGATACGCTGCTCGATTGCGATGGCACCTTGTGCGACCGCTGGCAACATTTGTTCTACCGGAATGGGATTGGCGATGTCCCAACGATCCAAGCGCTGCAATCCGGCGCAAGCGAGGAAAGTGGCATCTGCGACACCTTCGTCGAGTTTGCGCAGCCGCGTCTGCACATTCCCGCGAAATTCCACCAGTTGCAGATCGGGGCGCATGGAGGCCAGTTGCGCGCGGCGGCGAATGCTCGAAGTACCCACGGTTGCGCCGCGTGGCAAATCTTCGATCGCCTTATATTTCAGGCTAACGAAAGCGTCGCGCACATCTTCGCGCGGCAGGACCGTGGAAAGAACCAGCCCTTCGGGCAGCTCGTTCGCGACGTCTTTTAACGAGTGTACGGCGATGTCGATTTCGCCAGATAACAGCGCGACTTGTATCTCTTTGGTGAACAGCCCTTTACCACCGATTTCGGACAACGGG
>CALCGO010000607.1 GCA_937901055.1 uncultured Rhodobacterales bacterium | reverse complement strand
CGACAATGGGTCGACATCGGAGGCATCAAAGCCACAAGCGACTATGATTACGTCGGGTTTGTAGGCTTCGAGGGCAGGGAGGACTATCCTGTCCATCGCATGAATGTAGGCTGCGTGTCCGGCGCCCGGTGGTAACGGGATGTTAACGTTGTGGCCAAGACCAGCACCTTTACCACGGTCGGCTACTTCGCCCGTGTCGGGCGGGTAGTTGCGTTCTTGATGTAAAGAAATGGTTAACACGTCATCGCGATCATAGAAAATCGCTTCGGTGCCATTGCCGTGGTGGACATCCCAGTCAACAACGGCGACGCGTGGCGCGTGGCCTTCGGATTTAGCGGCCTCGACTGCGATTGCGATGTTGGCCAATAGGCAAAAACCGTTGGACCAGTCAGGCAAGCAATGGTGGCCCGGTGGGCGCGACAAGGCGTAGGCGTTGTCGTGATCGCCCTTCAGGACCGACAATAACGCACCTTTGACAAGGCCCGTTGATAACGCAGCAATTTCGTATCCACCTGCACCAAACGGTGTGCGAAGACCCAATTCGCCACCACCACTATCGCTGAGGGATTTGAACTCCTTCAGATAGCTGGCGGGGTGAATGCGGTTTAGGTCTTCGTAACTGGCTGGCTCAGCCGAGAGGCAATCCATTTCACCTGCCAGACCCGTGACATCCAGCAGGTTTTTCAACCGCCTTTTAGTTTCGGGGTTTTCTGGCAAGCCGCCAGCCGCAAGTGGCTGGACCAGCCCTCCGACAGGGGCGGTTAGCGCGTAGTTGCCCCCGGAGTGCCAGAAGCATTTTTCGTCCCAAAAGAAACCTGTGCGACGTTTCATTTATCGTGTTCCGACTTCCATAAGGCCTTGGTTATTCACCTCTGCCAGTGTCAGATCGAGGCATTTCCATGCTTTTTCGGCCAACTCGTCGATTTCGGATTTCGAAATTACTAGCGGCGGCGAGATGATCATTTTGTTGCCAACGTGGCGCATGATCAAACCGTTTGCGAAGCAGAATTCGCGACAGATCAGACCAACAGTGCCCTCATCAGACGCAAACGGTGCGCGGGCGGATTTGTCTGGTGTTAGTTCCAGTGCCCCCATCATGCCGATATTACGAGCCTCGCCCACCAGCGGGTGGTCGGCCAATGCGGACCATTTTTCCGTCAGGTAAGGGGCGGTTTCATCGCGAACCGTGTCGACGATCTTTTCTTCTTCAAGGATGCGCAGGTTTTCCAACGCCACGGCAGATGCCACCGGATGGCCGGAGTAGGTGTAACCATGCGCAAATTCGCCGCCATGCGCGTCCAAATCCTTGGCCATACGTTCGGAGATCACGCTGCCACCGATAGGTTGGTAGCCGGATGACAGACCCTTGGCGATTGTCATGATGTCGGGACGGATGTTGAAAGTCTGGGAACCGAACCAATTGCCAGTACGCCCGAACGCACAGATCACTTCATCCGCGATCAGCAGGATTTCGTTTTCGTCGCAGATGCGTTGGATTTCCGGCCAATAAGTTGAAGGCGGAATGATAACCCCGCCAGCGCCTTGTACGGGCTCGGCAATGAATGCTGCGACGTTATCGATGCCCAGACGTTCGATCTCGGCTTCTAATGCGCGGGCGGCTTGCAGGCCGAACTCTTCGGGGGACAAATCGCCGCCTTCGGCATACCAATACGGCTGGTCGATGTGCGTGATGTCGGGAATTGGCATTCCGCCTTGCGCGTGCATTCCGGTCATACCACCAAGGCTGCCCGATCCAACGGAAGAACCATGATACGCATTTTTGCGCGAGATGATGATCCGCTTGTCGGGTTTACCCATGCTGGCCCAGTAATGGCGCACCAGACGGATGTTGGTGTCGTTTGCTTCGGAGCCCGAACCAGCAAAGAAAACACGGTTCAAATCGCCCGGCATCAGATCGGCGATTTTTTCCGCCAGCGCAATTACGGGGGGATGTGACGTCATGAAAAACGTATTGTAATAGGGCAGTTCCAACATCTGGCGGTGGGCTACATCGGCCAACTCGTTGCGGCCATAGCCGATGTTTACACACCATAGACCAGCCATAGCATCCAGCATTTTATTGCCTTCGCTGTCATTTATATAAACCCCGTTGGCGGCGGTAATAATTCGTGCACCTTTATCGTTTATTTCCGTGGTGTCGGTGAAAGGATGCAAGTGATGTGCCGCGTCGGCGGCTTGCATATCTGCGGTCGACTGAAAGTTGGTCAGGTGTTCCATTTGTGCCTCGTAATTTGGGGGTTCGAGGGGAGCCTATGCCCGCGAAATGGCTTTGGCCAGAGGGAAAAATGATGTTCTTCGCAAAACGTAAAGTTTTAATAAAATTCGCAGGCGGAGGCATGTCGCGATGCTTTTTGCATTCAGCGACCAAGGATATTCGCAAAATGCAACGAACTTCGCAATTGTTCAAGAATGGGATGTGCGAATGCGCGAATACACATCAGCAAAGGTTTTGGCCCGAATTTTGCATGTACTTCAACAGACATAGGAGTGTGAATCATGAATAGTTTGTTAACGGTTGGTAAACAATTTGTAAGCGGAGTGTTTGTACTTACGGTTCTCTTGGCCAGTGCTGCAAGCGCCGGAAACGAGGTGTACCTAAGCTTAACAAATGTTTCAGACGGTGCAGTCGTTGAGTTGACCGAAGACGAATTGTTGGCAATGGAGCAATTCACGGTGGAAACCGAAAACGAATTCGTCGATGGGCTGGCCGAGTTCACCGGCCCGCTGGCGCGCGATGTGGTTGCATTGCTTAACACCGCGGAAATCGAAACGCTGACGTTAACAGCGGTTAACGACTACGCGGTCGAAGTGCCAATGTCGGATATTTTGGAATACGATGTGATTTTCGCAATGGCTCAAAATGGCATGAGGTTTTCTATCCGTGACAAAGGGCCAATCTGGGTGATTTATCCGATGAGCGACAACGTTGAATTGCAGGACCGTGTCTATAACGACCGGTTGATCTGGCAGTTGGTCAAGGTTGACGCATTGTGAAAGTGATGGGCCTCCCACGTTTAGTGGTTTTGGCCGTATTCCTTGCGGCCAGCGGCCTTGCGCTCGTTGGGTACAACGCCTTTCGGAAAGATGTGGCCGCGATGCAGGCCGCCAGTCTGGAGGATATCACTTGGGCTTCCTATCAATTGGAGCAGGAGCTGAGCCGATTTCGCGAAGCCCTTATCAAGTTCCAGATTGAAGACACCGGTGGCGACACGGCAAATGTAAACGGCCGCTTTGACATTCTCTGGAGCCGGGTTGCCATTTTCAATCAGGGCGGCATCGGCGAGAGGTTAAGCGAATACGACCGAGAGACCCAAATCATCTCGAGGCTGTTTTCCGACATGAAGATTGTCGATCGTCGAATTGTTGAATTGGCGAAAGACGATAGAGCCGAGGCGGCAGCGTTGTTGCAAATATTCGAGCCCTACGCCGACGACTTGCGCATTTTCAGTCGCAAAGTAACGCTCGGGGAAGAGGTGAAGGGACGCGACATTCGCGAGCAGTTGCAATCCGGCGTTGACCGTACCTTGTTGCTAAGCGGTCTGGCGATTGTAATCGCGCTTGTGTCACTTGGGTACATCAATCGGGAAAGTATGCGCTACAAACGGCTTGCCGATACCAACCTGAAGCTTGCTGATGCTGCTGACAAGGCCAGCCGTGCCAAATCAAAATTCTTGACAATGATGAGCCATGAACTGCGCACACCAATGAATGGCGTGCTGGGGTTGTTGGCTTTGTCAAAGCAAAGTGCTGTGCAAAACAGTCAGGTCCGCCTGATCGAGCAGGCAGAGCAATCGGGTCAACAAATGGTGGATACGCTGGCCGATATTTTGGATTTCAGCGCCTTGCATTCAGACGAGCTAACACTTGAAATAAAACCGTTCGAGGTGGAACATTTGGCAATGGCAGTGCGGGAGCAATTCGCGCCGCTTGCTAAACGGGAAGGCGTGACCTTTTCGGTATCGGTTTTGCAGGGCTGCCCGCGGCAATTGCAAGGGGACTTCAGCAGACTTCGCCAGACATTTAGCCATTTGGCGCGATACATCGTCGAAACCGCCGGCGTGCGGGACGCAGAGATGAAGTTTTCCTGCGCGGAGCACGCCTTGTTAGTGGAGCTGTCCTTTGAGTATTCGTCCGAAGGCGGGGAATGGGCACCCGATTTGATACTTGGCGATGGGGAACGGGGGCGGGAATCGTTTTCAACCGATGCGCTTGGCCCCGCAATAGCGCGCGGGTTTATCGAAGTGATGCAGGGAAGCTTGCGTGTGGATACTCCTGTTGGTGGCCGCATCTCCGTGCACACGTCGATTCCCGTTGACGAATTCGTGGAAGTTGCCCTGAACGTCGAAGTTCTGGCAAGTACCGACGCTATGGCCGAGATTTGCCGCGCCGCGCTGGTCGGCGTTGATGTGAATTTCGTACAGGCAGACGACGGAAACCCCGTGCATATCGCGCTTATCGAAGCGGGCAGTGACGCCGAGAGAGAATTTTTATCGCACGCGCACGAAACTTTTCCAGATGCGCTGCTAATCGCATTGGGTGCCCCACTGGATATAGACGCCTTTGATTTTACAGTGAATTTACCGCTGAATTTTCACGAAATCCGTGAAATCGTCGGTCGGCGTGTAGCCTGACAAACGGTAAAACGGAAATCGTCGGTTCCCGTATAGGAATTTTTAACAACCTTGAGTAGAATGCTGTATCGTTTTCAAAATGCGAATCAGGTGCGAGCAAACTATGAAGTCCGAACAGATAAACGAAGTCAGCCGTTTCGAAGCAGAATTGAGCGACGGAATAGGAAGTGAAGGCTTCGCATTGTTGGCACATGATGTGCGCTCGTCGATGTTCGGATTGCTTGGAAGCCTTGAGTTGATCTCTGACGAGGGGCTATCGGCTGATACACGCGACCGACTGGACCGCGCACGCACTTCTGGAGCACTGCTAAACGATCTGCTGAGTCTGGTTTTCGGTGGAAGTGAAACGCAAAGACCCTCGACTACATTGAATATTCCTGATGAAATCGCGCTGTTGGTGCAACGTTGGTACGACCAGGCCAATAACGCCGGCGTCAATATTGATGTGAACATTTCAAGTAGTGTCGAAATGCTGAATGTTATTGATCGCACGGGATTCCATCGGATTTTCAATAATCTTATTGGAAATTCAATCAAGTTTTCCCAACGCGGAGACATGTCCATAAGTGCGACACATAGCGGCGAACATATTGTGATTTCGGTAACGGATTCCGGCTCGGGGTTTAGCGAGTCTGCCCTTTCTATGTTATTCCAGTTCCGCGGCCGCCCCGAAAGTTCGCCGCAAGAAGGGTCGGGGCTTGGATTGTACATTTCTGAAATGCTTGTGACCGAAGTCGGCGGCACAATTTCGGTGAAGAATAACGATGGTGATGGAGCATGCGTGACGGTGACAGTCCCGTCAACATCAGTGGCACCCAAACCACCGGCGCCGAAGATCGAGGCGTTACCTGACCTTAGTCATTTGAATATCCTGCTGGCCGAGGACAATGTTACCAACCAGTTAGTGGTCACACAGATGCTGAAAAGTATGGGCGCAACGTTTCAGGTTGCGTCGGACGGGGTGGAAACACTGGCGCTGTTTGAGCAGGCAGATTTTGATGTAGTGCTGTTGGATATAGAGATGCCGCGCAAATCCGGACTGGAAGTGCTGCGCGAAATTCGCGCCCGCAAAGACGCGAAATCCGGAGTGCCGATGATAGCGCTGACGGCTTATGTTATGCAGGACCACCGTGAGAAAATCGATGCGGCGGGGGCGGATGGGCTTATTGCAAAACCGATTGCAGGCATCGCTTCGCTTGGGCACCAAATTTTGGAATATGCCCACGGTACGCCTATCAAAACGCATGAACATGGCGCACAGATCGAGGCCTCCGTTGATGATCTGGGGTATGTTGATCGCACCATATACGACGTCATTGCCAAGACGATCGGTCCGGATTTTCTAGAGGAGTTCTTGGAAAAGGTTGTGACTGATTTCGACACTATAAAAAAGGGTTTGATAACGGCGGAGGCTGATGAAAACTACGCGGATTGGCGCAGTCACAGCCACATCCTAATTTCCGTTGCGGGTGCAATCGGCGCCACAAATCTACAACACTTGTCGCAAGATTTGAATGCGGCCGCCACCGCGGTTGATAGGCAGGCAGCACAGCCGTTGAACTTGCAGTGCATTAAAGGTATCTCGAAGGTCGTGGCATTCTTGAACAATGAAAAAGCAGGTTAGCGTATAATGGACCGCCCAATACTACTGGTTGAGGATACCCCCTCGCTTTCGATGGTGTATGAGGCGGTTATTCGTAAGGCTGGTCATCGCGCCGACTGTGTGTTTTCCGTTAGCGAAGCCCGCGAGAAATTCGCAAAAACCAAACACAAAATCGTATTGCTGGACCTGTTACTACCCGATGGCGACGGCATGGAACTGATGGCTGAGTTCATCGCGACGCAGCCCAATATCAAGGTAATTGTGATAACGGCGAACGGGTCAATTAACCGCGCCGTCGAAGCTATGCGTCTGGGCGCGTTTAATTTTCTTGTGAAACCTTTCGACGAAACCCGACTGTTGTCCGCGGTTGATAATGCCCAGAAGGCTTTGGCCAATGATGTGGGGCAATCCAGAACGCAATATGACGACACTGGCGAGTTCCAAGGTTTCATTGGCTCGTCGAAAGCGATGCAGGATATTTACAAAATGGTGCGCAATATCGGGCGCTCCACCGCTACGGTTTTTGTGACAGGCGAAAGTGGTACCGGCAAGGAGCTGTGCGCCCAAGCCATTCACGATGTCTCCAATCGCGCGAGTGGCCCGTTTGTACCGTTGAATTGTGGTGCGATCCCGCGGGGGTTGTTGGAATCTGAAGTATTTGGACATCTGAAAGGCTCTTTCACGGGCGCGATCGCGGATAAGAAGGGGGCAGCGGCGGCAGCCAGTGGGGGCACGCTGTTTCTTGATGAGATATGCGAGATGGACCTAAGCTTGCAGACAAAGTTGCTGCGGTTTTTACAAACATCGACTATCCAGCCGGTCGGTGCAACCAAGGCGCAAATGGTTGATGTGCGCATCGTTTGTGCCACCAATCGCGATCCCTTAACCGAAGTTCGCGCCGGTCGCTTTCGCGAAGATCTGTATTATCGCCTGCACGTGGTCCCGATTCATTTGCCACCGTTACGCGAGCGAGAAGGCGATGTTATGAAGATCGCGGACGAAATTCTTACGAAATTCACGGCCGAGGAAAGTAAGAACTTTACCGGGTTCAGCGCGGAAGTTCGCGATATTTTCACGTCAATGGCATGGCCTGGAAATGTTCGCCAGTTGATGAATGCGATCCGCAACGTCGTGGTTTTGAACGACGGCCCGATCGTTTTGCCTGAAATGCTGCCCTCCGAAGTTACGATGCCGCATCCGGTATCCAACAATGCACATGCGGGGTTCGCTAGTTCGCCGGATGCAATGCGCACCGAGCCGCAACCGAACAACGTCTCGGCGTTTATCGGCACGCCGCTCGCGACGTTCGAGCGGGTATTCATTGAGGCAACAATTGAGTATTGTGATGGTTCGATCCCGCAAGCAGCACGTTTGCTGGATGTTTCGCCTTCCACTTTGTACCGCAAAAAGGAGAGTTGGGATAAAATCTGACCAAAAGGTCGAATTTTATCGACATTCTCTTGCCCAAAATACCGGCTGATCTATACTCGGGTTTTGAACCTTACATTTCACGAGGGATTCCCGATGGACCTTTTCAAGGCTGCAATGACCGTGCGCAAAAACGCTTATGCGCCGTATTCAAATTTTCAGGTAGGGGCCGCCATTCGCACGGCTTCAGGGAAGGTTTATACGGGGTGCAATGTCGAAAATGTCGCATATCCGGAGGGCACATGTGCCGAAGCGGGTGCGATTGCCGCAATGATTGCTGCTGGTGAATCCGAAATTAAGGAAGTTTTGGTTGTGGCCGGCGGGACTTCGAAAGTGTCCCCTTGTGGCGGCTGCCGGCAGAAAATTTCGGAATTTGCGCAAGCCGATACGCCCGTTTACATGGCTGATTTGGCCGGCGACATCGAAGAAATCACGATTGGCGGTCTGTTGCCCGCCGGGTTTGACAAAAAACATTTGGAAGCGAAGTAGCGATGGCCCGAGCATTAATCCTGGTCCTGGATTCGGTTGGCTGCGGTGGCGCCCCCGATGCGGCACAATTCGGCGACGAAGGCTCTAATACGTTGGGCCACATTGCCGACGCCTGCGCAGATGGCGCGGCGGAGGAAGGGCGAAGTGGCCCGCTGTCGTTGCCAAACCTCGACAGTTTGGGTCTTGGCGCTGCCATTCGGTTGGCTTCGGGGCACGCGGCACCGGGGTTGAACGCAGGCGCGGTCGGAATCTACGGTGCTGCGACCGAGGTTTCGCAAGGCAAAGACACGCCGTCAGGCCATTGGGAAATTTCCGGTGTACCTGTACCTTTTGACTGGCATTACTTCCCGGACACCGTGCCCGCGTTTCCAGCTGACAAGATAGAGGAGTTCGTGCGGCGTGCAAAACTTCCGGGGATACTGGGTGATTGTCATGCATCCGGCATGCCGATCCTGCATGATCTGGGAGAGGAACACATCCGTACGGGCAAGCCGATTTGCTATACGTCTGCTGACAGCGTGTTCCAGATTGCCGCGCACGAAGAGCATTTCGGATTGGAACGATTGTACGAAATTTGCGCAATCGCTGCCGAGATTTTTCATCCCATGATGATTGGCCGTGTTATTGCACGCCCGTTTATCGGGGAGACGGCGGAAACATTCACGCGAACAATCAACCGCAAAGATCTTGCGATTGAACCGCCCGAAGATACCATCTGTGACCGTGTAGTAGCGGCTGGCGGGCGCACACTAGCGGTGGGCAAGATCGGGGATATCTTTGCCCATCGTGGCATCACAAAGTTAAAAAAGGGTAAACGGGATTTGGAACTGGTGGACGATCTGCTGGATTTCATTGCCGAGGCGGTTGACGGGGATTTCGTCTTTACCAATCTCGTGGAGTTTGACAGCCTTTATGGCCATCCACGCGATGTTGCCGGATACGCCCGCGCGCTCGAAGCGTTTGATGCGCGGTTGCCGGAAATTACCAGCGCGCTAAGGGCTGGAGATTTACTGATAATCACCGCGGATCATGGAAATGATCCTACTTGGCGCGGCACGGACCACACCCGCGAAAGGGTGCCGGTTTTGTGCTTTGCACCGGGTCTGGAAGACCGCGAAATTGGGCTCGTCGGCATGGCCGATATTGGCGAAACAATAGCGGCGCATCTTGGGTTGGAACCCGGGCGTCATGGTAGGAGTTTTTTATGATTGATTGGGCCGCGGTTCCAAAAACGGAACTGCATTTACATATTGAAGGTGCCGCGCCACCGGATTTTATCCGCATGTTGGCGGCCGAAAAGAATGTCGACCTATCTGGCATTTTCAAGGCGGATGGCAGTTATGTATGGCAAGATTTCGCAGAATTTCTCAAGACCTACGAAGCCGCCTGTTCGGTGCTTCGAACGCCAGATGATTTCCGCCGATTGACCGAAGCGGTTTTGGATGTGAGCGCCGCAAACGGCGTGGTCTATACCGAAATGTTCCTTTCGCCGGATTTCTGCGGCGGCGGTGATTTGGAGGCGTGGAAAGATTATCTTGCAGCGATGACTGTGGGCGCACAAAACGGCAAGGCCAAGCACGGGATCGAGACGCGGTTTATAGCGACCTGCATTCGACATTTCGGGCCTGAAAAGGCTGTGCAAACGGCGAAAATCACTGCCGCGACTGCGGGTGGGCTGTTAACGGGCTACGGAATGGGAGGCGAAGAGCGGCACATGCATGCCTCCGATTTTTCTCGATCATTCGAAATTGCGGGCGAGGCCGGATTAGGTTTGACCAGTCATGCCGGAGAAATCTGTGGGGCGGATAGTGTCCGCGAGACCCTCGATTCCATAAATGTCACGCGGGTCGGGCATGGTGTTCGTGCGATAGAAGACCCGGATTTGGTG
>CALCGO010000606.1 GCA_937901055.1 uncultured Rhodobacterales bacterium | reverse complement strand
TAGGGTGGTTTAGTGATGTTTTACGTTACGAATTGCACCGGGGATTGAATGTCGACCGAAACAGAAACCAGCCTTCACTTGCCGTTTGTAAATGCGAACTGGAAGACCGTGCGTGCAGCGCTTGGTCTGTTGGCCATGGTGCAATTGCTGTTGTTGTCGATCTACCTTGAGTACGCGCCGGGATATTTCATTACGTCTTTAGCACTTGGAAGCGCGGTATTTTACTTTCTGATGACTCTCGCGGGATTGCGCGGAGATGTGGCAACCGCTGTCGTTCCAGATACGGAAATAGCCGACCATATCGGCAACGATCTATTCGATGACTTGCCGGTTCCAATGGTAAATACGGGCGAAAACGGCGAAATCCTTCAAGTGAACGCCGCTGCTTGTGCGCTGGTCGGGCGGGACGATCTGGTCGGGGAAACGCTTGATAGTATTATGGAAGGATTGGGCCGATCCATCCGTGATCGTATGAAAGATACAATGAAGGGCTTCGGGCTGGGCCGGCCGGAAATGGCACGGTGCCGGCGTGACGGGATGGATGTGTATATACAGGTTACAATGTCCAAGATGAAGCGCGGCGATAAAACAACGGTGTTAGCGGTGCTCAGTGATGCTACGGAGCTGAAAACGCTGGAGGCCCAGTTTGTTCAAAGCCAGAAGATGCAGGCCGTCGGGCAGTTGGCGGGCGGCATTGCCCATGACTTTAACAATATCTTAACGGCGATCATGGGCCACGCAGACTTGCTGCTTCATCGCAGGGACATTCTGTCACCGGATTATGAGGATCTGAACCAGATCAAACAAAACTCGGATCGGGCGGCGGCCTTGGTCGGTCAGTTGTTGGCGTTTTCGCGTAAACAGACGCTACGCCCCAAATCGTTACATCTGGACGACACGCTTTGCGAATTGTCACATCTGTTGAACCGTTTGCTGGGCGAAAAGGTGACGTTGCACACGGAGCACGGCGTAAATTTGAAACCAGTGCGGGTGGATGAACGCCAGTTTGAACAGGTGATCATGAACCTTGTCGTAAACGCCCGCGACGCGATGCCGGACGGAGGGACGGTGGTTATTCGCACCCGAAACGAGAGTTTGCACAAAGAATTGCGGCGCGACCGCGCGGTTGTTCACCCCGGCGACTATGTAGTCGTTGAAGTGCGCGACACCGGGGTCGGAATTCCCAAGGACAAAATCACAAAGATTTTTGAACCGTTTTTTACGACCAAGAAGGTCGGGGAAGGAACCGGGCTGGGGCTCGCCACCGTTTACGGGATTATTAAGCAGACCGGAGGGTTTGTTTTTGTTGACAGCACTGAGGGGGCTGGATCGCAGTTTTTGATCTATCTGCCAGTAAATGACGAGCCCGAAGATCAAGTTGAACCGGCCCCGAGTATAGAGGCCATCGAGAGTAACGAGACAGGGCGTGGGCGCGTTTTGTTAGTTGAGGACGAGGCACCGGTGCGTGCTTTTGCAGCGCGTGCGCTGGCGCTACGAGGGTATACTGTGACACAGACATCTTCGGGTGAAGAAGCGCTGGATGTGCTTGAGGACGGTAAGGAATTCGACATCTTCGTATCAGACGTTGTTATGCCCGGGAAAAACGGCCCGACGTGGGTGCGCGAGGCATTGAAGACTCGTCCGGATGCGAAGGTAGTGTTCGTTTCAGGCTATGCCGAAGATGCTTTTAAAGACGGGGATCCCGAGATTCCAAATGCGGCGTTTCTGGCCAAGCCTTTTTCGCTGGTAGAGCTTACTCAAAAAGTGAAAGAGCAGATTGAGGCTTAATTGGTGCGGGCGGTCTCGTATATTTCATATTCGGGTGTCAGAAATTCTTCTAGCTGTGCTTTAAGCTGATCCGAAAGGACGAAATCCCGTCTCGGGGATTCGTTGAGATGCTCTAGGTGAAGCTTTTCCTCGAATCGGGTTTCCAAAAAATTGGTGTACGCTGACAGGTTCTCATATCTAAAAATATGATCGACGGCCGGGTTCCCATCATGATCGCAAACAAAAAGCGAGGTCCGTCCTATGTCGTAAAAAACTGTGTCCTCGGCGATGTAACGCGAGACAAATTCATTGAACGACATGTTCGCCGTGCTCTGCGCTTTGGATTTGATTTTGTCACGAGAGCGGTAGCGATACCAACTGAATAGCCAGTCGATTGGTTCCCGAAAAAGGCAGGTTGTTTCCAACGGGCCAAAGCCGGATTGATCCAAATAGGGCACAATAAAACGATTGTAGCGACGATAACGGATGTGTTTGACACGCGGGTTATTGATGAAGGCGATGTCGCAATGAGGGAATAAGGCCATCTCGATGCTGGTCGAGGCCGCCTTGGGCATGGCCAAGAATGTTATCTTTTTGCTTAATGAAATCAACATTCTTGCTTATCCAAATAATTTTATAGTCTTTACTATTCAGTAACCAATATTGGTGAAAGATGTAACTAGTGAAAATTTATCTTGCAATGTTCCTGTTTTGGTCCCATGTTCGGCAAATGAGAACAAGAGGCGAACATAAGCAGTGATTGCTCGACTAGGTAAGATGTGAAATAAGGAAAGAAACAATGGCAAAAGCAGCGAAAAACATTCTGGATATGGGCGAGAGACGCGACATGGATAAGCAAAAAGCGCTGGAATCGGCACTAAGCCAGATCGAGCGTAACTTCGGTAAGGGCTCGGTTATGAAACTGGGTCAGGACAATGCGATGATGGACATCGAGGCTACCTCGACTGGTTCCATCGGCCTGGATGTGGCGCTTGGCATTGGCGGATTACCGCAAGGTCGCATTATCGAAATTTACGGGCCGGAAAGCTCGGGCAAAACCACACTAGCGCTACATGTAATTTCGGAAGCGCAGAAAAAGGGCGGCATTTGCGCGTTCGTGGACGCAGAGCACGCGTTGGATCCTACATACGCCAAAAAGCTGGGCGTTGATCTGGACGAGTTGCTGATTTCACAGCCCGACGGTGGTGAACAAGCGTTGGAAATCACGGAAACGCTGGTACGTTCCGGCGCGGTTTCGGTTGTCGTTGTGGATTCGGTTGCGGCGCTGACGCCAAAATCGGAACTCGAGGGCGACATGGGGGATCATCAGGTTGGGGCGCAGGCCCGATTGATGAGCCAAGCCATGCGTAAACTTACCGGTGCAATCAACCGTTCGAACTGCATGGTTATTTTCATCAACCAGATTCGCATGAAAATTGGTGTTATGTTTGGGTCACCAGAGACAACTTCGGGCGGTAATGCGTTGAAATTTTATTCTTCGGTTCGCCTCGACATCCGCCGCATCGGTGCGTTGAAGGATCGTGATGAAATCGTTGGCAACGCGACGCGCGTGAAGGTGGTCAAGAATAAGGTCGCACCTCCGTTCAAACAGGTGGAATTCGACATCATGTATGGTGAAGGTATTTCCAAACTTGGAGAGCTCGTTGACCTCGGCGTTAAACTTGGCTTGGTTGATAAGGCGGGTTCGTGGTTCAGTTATGGGGACGAACGCATTGGGCAGGGGCGTGAAAACGCCAAAACTTTCCTGAAAGAGCACCCCGATATGGCGTTGGATATCGAGGATAAGATCAGGGCCGCGCATGGTCTGGATTTCGATGTCAGCGCGAATAAGAATTCGGACGTACTAGAAGATTAATTTGTAAACAGTAACGATTTTTTTCGGGTCGCTTTCGATGAGAGAGCGGCCCGTTTTTATATGCACCCTGTGGACAGTCGTCCGTGTGCGCGATACACCCCTTTTTAACTTAAAATAGAGGGACACAGTCATGGCCAGTTTGAATGATATTCGAAGCACATTTCTTGATAGCTTCGCGGCAACTGGTCATACGGTTGTGGATAGCTCGCCTTTGGTTCCCCGCAATGATCCAACGTTGATGTTTACCAATGCCGGCATGGTGCAGTTCAAGAACGTTTTTACCGGACTTGAGAAGCGAGATTATAACCGCGCGGTGACCAGCCAAAAATGCGTCCGCGCTGGTGGCAAACACAACGATCTGGACAATGTCGGCTATACTGCACGGCATCATACGTTCTTCGAGATGCTTGGAAACTTCAGTTTCGGGGATTACTTCAAGGAAGAGGCGATTGCATACGCTTGGGACCTGCTGACTAAAGATTACGGCTTGGATAAGGACAAGTTGTTGGTGACGGTTTACCACACCGACGACGATGCCGCGGCGATTTGGAAAAAGTATGCCGGATTGAGCGACGACAAGATTATTCGCATCCCGACAGACGATAATTTCTGGTCGATGGGCGCAACGGGGCCTTGTGGGCCTTGTACCGAGATTTTCTATGACCACGGTGACAGCATTTGGGGTGGCCCTCCGGGATCGCCGGAAGAGGACGGCGACCGGTTCATCGAAATCTGGAACCTTGTTTTCATGCAGTACGAACAGCAGGAAAATGGCGACCGAGACAACCTGCCAAAACCCTCAATTGATACCGGCATGGGGTTGGAACGTTTGGGTGCGTTGTTGCAAGGCAAGCATGACAATTACGATACCGACCTGATGCGCGATCTGATCGAGGCATCGGCGCATGCGACCAATTCTGATCCGGATGGTGACGGCAAGATGCACCACCGTGTGATTGCAGACCACTTGCGGTCAACGTCTTTTCTGATTGCGGACGGGGTTTTGCCATCAAACGAGGGACGCGGATATGTTCTGCGCCGGATTATGCGCCGTGCCATGCGACATGCGCATCTTTTGGGTGCGAAAGATCCGGTGATGCACTCGCTGGTTCCGGCGCTGGTTGCACAGATGGGGCAGGCGTTCCCGGAATTGTCACACGCACAAAACCAGATTGAAGAGACATTGTTGCACGAGGAAACGCGGTTCAAAACGACGTTGGATCGTGGCTTGAAATTGCTGGATGCTGAACTTGATGGGATGGTCGAGGGGGCAGAACTACCGGGTAAGACAGCCTTTAAGTTGTATGACACATACGGTTTTCCGTTGGATTTGACACAAGACGCATTGCGCGAAAAGGGTGTTGCGGTTGATACCGCAGGCTTTGATGCGGCGATGACGGAGCAAAAAGCCAAGGCTCGGGCGGCTTGGTCGGGATCCGGTGAAGCAGCTGACGAGACGGTTTGGTTTGATGTGGCTGACAAGCATGGTGTGACAGAGTTTATCGGATATGTCGATGAACAGGCCGAAGGGCAGGTTCTTGCGATTGTTAAAGACGGGACGTTGGTTGAAGCTGCGAGCGCGGGCGAGAAAGTACAGGTTGTGTTGAACCAGACGCCGTTCTACGCGGAATCCGGCGGGCAGGTTGGCGACAACGGTTTGTTGCTGGCCGATGGCGTTCGCGCCGAGATTACCGATGTGCGCAAAAAGACCGGCATTTTTGCGCATATGACGACGGTTACCAAAGGAACGTTGACGGTTGGTGCTCCGGTTGAGTTGAAGGTAGACCCAGTCATGCGCGGAGCCATCCGCGCGAACCATTCGGCAACGCATCTTCTTAACGAGGCGTTAAGAAACACGCTTGGCGCGCATGTGGCACAGCGTGGGTCGTTGAATGCGGCCCATCGTTTGCGGTTTGATTTTAGCCATCAGAAAGCGATGACTGCCAAGGAACTGGCAGAAGTCGAAAAAGATGTGAATAAGTATATTCGGCAAAATTCGACTGTTTCCACACGGATCATGACACCGGACGAGGCACGCGAAATGGGCGCGCAGGCCCTGTTTGGCGAAAAGTATGGCGACGAGGTTCGAGTGGTTTCGATGGGTGTTGAAGCTGGTAGCGGCAAGGGGTTGGACAAGAACACCTACTCGTTGGAAC
>CALCGO010000605.1 GCA_937901055.1 uncultured Rhodobacterales bacterium | reverse complement strand
GGGCGTTTCGCAGCCATTGATCAAGCCCAAGGGTGTTGATGATGTGCCGATCGTGACGCTGACGTTGTGGTCGCATGAAGTTGACGAGGCGGCGTTACGCTCTCTTGGTTTAAACGTGATGCAGCGGTTGAAAGAGGTTGAAAACACCTCCCAAAGTTTCATCGTTGGTGGCCGTTCTGACGCGATCCGCGTTGAGGTTTTCCCCGAGCGTCTAGCCGGTTTTGGCATCAGCCTTGACCAGTTGGCACGGACGATCCGCACGGCGAATTCCGAACGTGGCGTGGGTTCTGTCGAGATGGGCGCGACCTCGTTCACGCTTTATACGGGTTCGTTCTTGCGCACCGCGCAGGACATCGAAAACCTGATGGTTGGTGTGTTTGATGGCAGCCCGACTTATGTGCGTGATGTGGCCTTGGTAACAGAGGGTACGAATGACGCGACCGATGTGGTTTCCTATTACACCGGGCCTGCTTACGGCGAGCACGGTGAAGAAGGCGAAGAGGTTCATGTAAGTGGTGAACGCGCACCGATTGGCGCACCTGCGATCACGATTGCGGTTGCCAAAAAAGGTGGGTCCAACGGGGTTGGCGTTGCTGACGAAATCCTGGCGTATGTGGATCGTCTGCAAGGTAGCCTGATCCCTGACAACGTACATGTCGAAGTTACGCGGAACTATGGCGAAACGGCGAACCATAAGGTTAACGAGCTGCTGTTCAAGTTGTTCGTGGTGACCGGTGCCGTGACGATGATGATCTGGCTGGCCCTTGGCTGGCGCGCCTCGATTGTAGTGCTGGTGGTTATTCCGGTGGTTATTCTGCTGACGGTATTCTCCGCCTTCCTGATGGGTTTCACGATCGACCGGGTTAGTTTGTTCGCGCTGATTTTCTCTATCGGGATTTTGGTGGATGACGCCATTGTGGTGGTCGAGAACATCTATCGCCGCTGGTTGTTGCGCGGTGAGTGCACCGATGATTGTACCGTGGATGCGGTGCGCGAGGTGGGCAACCCGACAGTTCTGGCGACGTTTACAGTGATTGCGGCGTTGATGCCGATGGGGTTCATTTCTGGAATGATGGGGCCGTATATGGCACCGATTCCGGCGCTGGGTTCGGCGGCTATGTTGCTGTCGCTTTTCGCGGCATTCATCTTCACACCTTGGTTGGCGAAACGTATTCGTCCATCGATGGAGAGTTTGGACAAAATGCAGCGGACGGAGCACCGTCAGGCTGAATGGCTGCATAAAATATTCACGATGACTCTGCTTCCGTTGCTTAATGTCCGGTGGAAGGGGTGGGCTTTCGGGATTGGTCTGCTGATCGTGTTCGGGCTTAGCCTGTCGATGTTCGGGACCAAGGCTGTGACGGTCAAAATGTTGCCAAATGACAACAAGCCGGAGTTCAATGTTACGGTCAATATGCCAGAGGGTACGGCCCTGCCGACCACAGCCAATGTTGTCGCGCAGCTAGCGGAAGAGTTGCAAAAGATGCCGGAAGTTACGGCGTTGCAATCTTATGCCGGCACGGCGTCACCGTTCAATTTCAACGGCTTGGTGCGGCACACGTACCTGCGCGGTGAAAGCTGGCATGGTGATATTCAGGTGCAACTGATCCACAAGGAAGGCCGCGAACAAACTTCGCATGATCTGGCTGTTACGGCGCGTGAGGCACTGCTGCCAATCGCGACGAAACTGGGTGCCAAGATCGAGGTCATTGAGATGCCACCTGGACCACCGGTTCTGCAAACTGTTGTGGCCGAGATTTACGGCCCTGATGATACGACCCGTCGGCAGGTTGCGCGTGATCTGGAAGCGATGTTTGAAGAGGCGGAAACTATCGTCGATGCTGACAGCTATCTGCAAGCACCCTATGAAAGTTGGCGTTTCGTTGTGGACCGCGAGAAGGCTTCGCGCCGTGGTGTTTCCGTTGAAGACATCAACCGTCAACTTGAAATGGCCATGGGTGATTTCAAACTGGGCGATGTGAAAATGGAACGCTCGTTGGAGCCTCGGTTCATTATCCTGCAAATGCCGTTGTCGCTTCGCAGCCAGTTCGGTCGTCTTGGCCAACTGCCGATCCCCACAGCTAGTGGCACGATGATACCGCTTACGGAATTGGGTCGGTTTGAGCCATTCTTGATGGATGACCCCGTGTATCACAAAGACCTGCGTGCGGTTGAGTACGTAACGGGTGAAGTTGCGGGCCGCCTTGGTGCACCGATCTATGCCTTGTTCGAGGTCGAAGGTCTGCTGGATGGTTATACATCGCCTGACGGTGTGCGTGTTGGCACGAATTATACCGGCCCGCCTGCTGATAGCCTTCAATCGTCGCTGGAATGGACGGGCGAGTGGACAGTTACCTATGTGACCTTCCGTGATATGGGCATCGCCTTTGGTATCGCGCTGATCATGATCTACATTCTTGTGGTTTGGGAATTTGGCAACTTTACCACGCCAGCAATTGTTATGGCGCCGATCCCGTTGACGTTGATTGGTATTGTGCCCGGGCACTGGTTGTTTGGTGCGTCATTTACCGCGACCTCGATGATCGGGTTTATCGCGTTGGCGGGGATTATCGTCAGGAACTCGATCCTGCTGGTGGATTTCGCCCGTATCCAAGTTGAATCCGGCATGGAAGTAAAAGACGCCGTGGTTAGCGCCTGTGCGACACGGACACGCCCGATTATTATTACGGCTTTGGCGCTTGTTGCTGGTTCATTCGTTATTCTTAGCGATCCGATTTTCCAGGGCATGGCGATTTCGTTGATGTTCGGCGGAATGGTTTCCACGCTGTTGACGTTAATCGTTATCCCGCTTGGTTGCGTTAGCTTTAGAGCCGCACTGAACGAGGGCGAAAACGGTGGCGACGACGACGGTAACGGAAATGGTCAAAAACCTGCGGCGACTGCGAGCCATGACACGGCGACGGCTAGTACGAATGCGAAGTCTTCGGGCGTCGTTTCGGGGATCGTCGATGTTGCTGTGATGGTTGGCGAAGTAGCAGTGTTCTTGGTGGTTGGCACCGTCACAGGGACGTTCCGTTGGATCAAAGGGTTGTTCACGCGATCCAAGACCGAGGCGGCTGTAACCCCTGCGCCAGTAGCGACACCAAAAGTCGAGGTGGCGCCAGCTGTCGCGCCTGCACCTGCTAAAGCTACGGTGAAACCAAAGGCGAAGCCTGCGCCCAAACCATCGGCTAAACCTGCCGTGAAACGCAAGGCGAAGGCGGCCCCGAAACCAGCGGTCAAGCCGGCACGTAAACCAGCGGTTAAGCCAGCTGCGGTGAAACCTGCGGCCAAGCCTGCCGCTAAGCCGACAGCCAAACCGGCTGTGACGCGTAGCACTGCAACCAGAAAACCACGTCGCGGTATTCGTCTGAATACTTCTATCAACGATACTCAGGAGTAGGATTGGATCATGCGTAAAATTATTGCACTTACCGCGATCCTGACTGTGGCGGCGTCGAACGTGGCGCTCGCGGTGGATGGTGTTATGCCTGCCGCTTTGCCCGGACCGTTTCAGTTGATAACGCCACAGCAGAACTATGTGCAACCATCCACATATGTTGCGCCGCAGGGACAAAATTTGCCGCAAACGCAACTGCCCGAGCAGCCATATTGGATGCGGGCACCGGCCCAGCAGTTGGTTCCATATTGGATGCAGGGCTCGCAGCGGCAACAACAGCCGTTTGTGAATGAAAATCCGGTCGGAACCCCCTACGGAAGCCAAGGTAACGCTGCGGCGAATACGCAAGCAGGTGCTCAGGTGCAGGGCGGGTTCGATTTCAATGCGCAAACCCGCGGCAACAATACGTTTAACCAAGCCTATGGGCAAAGTGCTGGTCCCGGATACTTCCCGGGCTACGGCGCACGTTCACAGGCTGTGCAAAACACGGCTCCACAAGCAAATACCGGATATTCGCAACCGCAATCGGTTCCGAATTATCAAGGAAACCAGATACCGCCTTATCCACAGCAACAAGGTTGGAGCGGGCCATGGAATGGTAACTGGGGTCTTCCTTGGGGCAATCAACAAGTTGGACCTTGGGGGCCTGTCGGCCCAACGGGGTACGGCGCACCAACAGGGTGGAGTCGCTAGATGTTGACGAATAATGATCAGAAAACAAACGGAAAGTTTGGAACGAAAATGAAGCATATTGCTCCTTTAATCGCGCTTGGTGCATTGGTCGCTGCGTGGCCTCTTGGTGCCACCGCGCAAGGAAATTTGTGGAGCTCGACCCAGGTCACGCAAGCGCAATATGCGCCAACTACCCCCGTTGCCAGCCCCTTTGCGCCAGCTAATCTTGAACAGCAGTTGTCCTCGGGCGGGGTTATGCCGCAAGCGGCGCAGCCGGAGTATGTTCAACCGATCGTCGAAGCAGAGCCACAATTTGCGCCGTTGGAACAACCGGTAGCGGCGCCACAGTACGGACAACAACTGCAGCAACAGCAATTCGCGCCAGCGCAACAGCAACAGTTCATGCAACAGCAGCAGTTCGCGCCGGTTCAGCAGTTCATGGGGCAACAGCCATATTACGGCAACGTGCCGTACGGCAATTATGGCAACTACGGTGGCTATGTCCCGAATTACGCCTATGGCGGATATCCAAATGCAGGAGGCTATCCCAATGCCTACGGCGGGTACCCGATGACCAACGGCTACAACAGCATTCCCTACGGTTACGGCACACAGTCGCCGTTCTCGAACGGGTTTAATGGTTTCCCCTTCAACACCGGAGGCTTTGGAAATCAAAACGGAAACATCCCGAGCGGCACCTCGCCGTTCTTTGGTGGAGGCAGTTCCCCCTTCGGGTTCTGGTGATCACCTATCAGATGTAACGCGTCCCGGTCAGGACGCGCAACAAGAAGATACCGGCAAAAGTCCCGTTGCCGAATATCACAAACTTAACGGGACGACAAATGGAGAAGACAATGCGTAAATTAGTTTTAACAGCGGTTCTTGCCGTAGCACTAGGTAGCGTTGCTGCCGTTGAAGTATCTGCTCAGACAGCACCACAAGCTGGTCCAAATTCTTGGGGTCCTGCACCAAGTGGCTACAACAACGGTTGGAATAACAACGGTTGGAACAGCAACAGCTGGAACCCATTCGGTGGCAACAACAACAGCTGGGGCCCGTTCGGTGGCAACAACAACGGTTGGGGCAACAATAACAACAGTGGTTGGGGTCCATTCGGCGGCAACAACAACAGCTGGGGACCATTTGGTGGCAACAACAATGGTTGGGGCAACAACGGCTCGAACAACGGTTGGGGCGGCAACAACTGGGGTCCTTTCGGCAACAATAACAACGGTTGGGGCAACAACAACTGGGGTCCATTCAACGGCGACGGCACTGGTAACGGTACTGGCTCGTTCAACTTCGGTTTCACCGGCAACGCTGACGGAAACGGTTTTGGCAACAATGGCTGGAACGGCAACAACAACGGTTGGAACAACAACGGCAACGGTAACGGTACTGGCAACGGTAACGGTTCGTTCAACTTCGGTTTCAACGGCAACGCTGACGGCAATGCTTCCGGCAACGGTTCTGGCAACAACGGTTGGGTTATGACCGAAAACGGTTGGCAGCAGTGGGTTTGGACTGAAAATGGTTGGGTTCTAACAGGTGCTCCGGCAGTTGAAGCTGAAGCAACTGAAGGTGAAGCTGCAACTACAGAAGAAGCCCCAGCAGCATCTGAGTAAGACTTACCGGTCTGATGATAATCTGCCCGCCCTTTGTAAAAGGGGCGGGTGGACCTCAAGACAACGATATTTACGAGAGCGACATGTCTATTAGAAAACCTGCCACATTAGCGATAATACTGACAGTTTTTGGCTTGTCCGTCCCTGCGTTCGCCCAAAGCTCGCGTGATTTTACGGCCACCGCGGTGCAAACTGTTCCAGATCAGCCAGACCAGATCGGCCAGATATCCAAATCCGGTTCCAATATGCGGTTCGAGTATCTGCAAAACGGCAGTACACTGATCAAGATCTTGCGCCCAACGGAAGGTGTCATCCTGATGCTGGATCCGCAAACGCAAACCTATATTGAATTCATCGGCCCCGCGGTTTCGCCTGAAGTGGCCGACGGCCCGACATCCCCTTGCCCTGAAATCACGCCGGAGACCGAAGGTCTGATATGCGAGCGCGCTGGCGCGGGCGTATCCGTTTATGGCGTCCAAACCGAGCGCTGGTTGCTGGGCTTTGAACAACAGCAACCGCAGGTTCTTCTGTGGGACCCTTTGCGACGTAAAACGTTGCGGCAAGAATTTCCAGATGGCAGCCTGATGAGCATGTCATTCAACGCGATGGTCGACCTCGGAGGTCGCCAAGCGGAATACTGGACGATTGAGTATACCACGCCCGCTCAAGAAACCCTCAGCACAGGTTGGTGGTTTGATCCGGCCCTGCGGGTGGTTGTACGAGAAGATTTACCCGGTGGCGGCAGTCGACGGCTTGAGAACATTCAGGCAGGCCCGGTCGATCCGGCGCTGTTTGAAGCCCCGGCTGGTTGGCAAAAGCAGGATATGCCTGCAACGCCTGCCCCTATAGTCGAATAACCTATTTGAAAGAGCACAAGTTATGTTGACGTTATATGCAAATCTAAAAGGCGGCACCGGCAAGAGTACTGTCGTGTTCAACATGGCCATGTGGCGTGTAGCGCAAGGCAAGGCGGTCACGGTATGTGATCTTGACCCGCAACGCACGGTTACGGATGTGGCAATGATCCGTGACGAAGATGGAATCGAACCTGCGTTGAAGGTCGTTCACGAGTTGCCCGCAAAGGGTAAGGCCCGTGGCGATTGGTTGATTG
>CALCGO010000604.1 GCA_937901055.1 uncultured Rhodobacterales bacterium | reverse complement strand
CAATTTCATTCCCGAAACCTGAAGGGATATACATTGAGCAAACTTCGGTTCCGCCGAACTCCGCCACCAGATGCGTTACACCGGCTTGAACTTGATCGTAATAACTTGAGAAACCGGCAAATTTATTGCCTATCGGTTCTTGCAGCATGCTTTTCGCAGCCGAAAGTGGTGTCACGTTGGGGATGCCTTTGGGGTCTAGCAACTTAAAGCCCGCCTCGTTCATCGGTGTGCCCAGCGACAAAAGCATGGCAAAAACGCGGTCCTTGTTCAGCAGCTTGTTATAGCCCTGCATGGCGCGCGGCACTTGATAACCGTTGTCCTCGACGATGAACCGGATTGTGCGGCCATGAACGCCACCAGCAGCGTTAACCGCATCGAAATAGAGGTTCGCACCAGCCGTGGCCGGAACTCCGACGGCGGCAAAAACGCCGGACAGATCGTTAACGGACCCGACCAGCACTTCGGTGTCGCTAACGCCTTGCGTCTGGGCGCTTGCGGCCCCGACGACAGCCAGCGATGCGGCGGCGAATGTTGTTAATAACTTCTTCATATTTTCCTCCCACGGAATACGGGCGATTGCCCTTAGCTATACATTTGTTCGATCAGCGCTTTGTGTTTTTCCTCCACCAAGCCGCGCTTCAGCTTCATGGTTGCGGTCAATTCGTCGTCCTCGGCCGTTAACAAAACATTAATCAGACGGAAGTCTTTGATTTGTTCAACACGGGCGAATTCCTTGTTAACGGCGGCCACCTCCGCCTTAATCAAGGCGTTGATTTCGGGGGCCGCGCAAAGGGATGCGAAGTCACTAAACGGGATTTTTCCGTCTTGTGCAAATTTCTCGACGTTTTCCTGATCAATCATCACCAGGCACGTCAGATACTTACGGCGATCGCCGATCACCACCGCATCCGAAATGTAGTGCGAGAATTTCAGCCGGCTTTCGATTTCCGCCGGCGTGATGTTCTTGCCGCCTGCCGTAATAATAATGTCTTTCAAGCGACCGGTGATGCTTAGGAAGCCATCGTCGTCTATATTCCCGACATCGCCCGTGCGCAGCCAGCCGTCATGGGTGAACGTCTCGGCTGTTTTTTCGTTATTGTGCCAGTACCCTTTGAAGGAGTTCAGCCCTTTGGTCAAAATCTCGCCATCCTCGGCAATTTTCAACTCAACGCCAGCGACTGCCTGCCCGACCGTGCCAATCTTGTTGGCACCTACGCAATTAAGGGAACAAATTCCGGCGTTTTCGGTCATCCCGTAACCTTCAAGAAGGTTAACACCTATGGCCGCGTACCATTTTAACAGTTCCGGCGAAATTGGCGCAGCACCCGTCGTCGCGCGCCGGATCCGGTCCAATCCCAGCATTCGGCGCAGGTTCTTTAGCACCAACACATTCCACAGCGCGTAATTTGCTGCGGTTATGGCCGGAACCGGTTTGTTGTCCAACAAGTACTCCGCCCGTTTCATCCCCGCTTTCACGGCCAAGCCATAGGCCAACCGGCCAATGCCGGTGGCTTCCTGCGCCAGAACCGTCACCCTTGAATACACCTTTTCCCAAACACGCGGAACGGCGGTGAATGTGTGCGGCGAAAGTTCTTGCAAGTTGTCAAAAACCGTCTCGGGGCTTTCGGCGAAATTCACCGTACAGCCCGCCGCAATCGGGCTGTAGGCCGAAACCGAGCGTTCAAGAACATGGCTAAGGGGCAAGAAACACAGTTGTTCGTCGGTATCAAAAACGGGTACGGAATGCAGGCTTGTTTCGATGGTGGCCAAGATGTTTTCCTGACTAAGCATCGCCCCTTTCGGCGCACCCGTCGTGCCGGAAGTGTAAATCAATAGGCCGGTATCGCTTGGCGCAACCGTCTTGATAGATTCCGCGAACATATCCGGATTTGCCGCGCTGTGCGCCGCGCCGATTTCGTATAGTTCATCAAGGAACATAAATCGGTCGTCGTTCAGGTCGTGCAGGCCATCATCATCAAGAATGATGACCTTCTTGATCTGGGTCGCCTGATCCGCAATCTCGAGAAACTTATCGAGTTGTTCATCGTTTTCGACGACCAAAAACGTGCTGCCGGAATCGCGTAGCAGGTATTCCAATTGGCTGGCGCTATCGGTCGTATAAACGCCTGATGCAATCGCGCCGACGCACTGGATGCCCATATCGAAATACAGCCATTCCTTGCGGTCCTCCGACAGGATCGAGACCACCTCGCCGCGCTTCAGACCCAGCCTAGCCAACCCCATGCCGATGTTTTCGGCAGCGTCGTAATAATCCGCCCAAGAATACGCCTGCCAGATGCCGAAGTCTTTTTCACGGTGCGCCGTACGCTTGCCCAACTTCGCACACCGCTGTGCGAAAAGGGCGACGCAGGTGTCAACGCCGTCGATCAGCATCGGTCGTTGCCCCGGCGTTGCATTCACCCGAACACCGCGAATTTCTTGATCCAGAGGTTTATCCATACCCACCCCCTATCGCCACGTCTTGCGACGTTTCCAACGCCGCTCGCTGCGCTGGTTGTCTTCTTGCACGCCCAGATAAAAGTTCTGAATGTCTTCGGAGGCTGCCAGATTTTCCGCGGTGTCGTTCATCACCATGCGCCCCACCTCCATCACGTATCCGGCATCAGCCAGATCGAGTGCTACACGGGCATTTTGTTCGACCAGCACCATGGTGACGCCCTCGTCCTTGTTCAGGCGTTTCAGT
>CALCGO010000603.1 GCA_937901055.1 uncultured Rhodobacterales bacterium | reverse complement strand
CCGTGGCAGTTGCATTCATAGTTTCAAGGATTACCGCCTTGGAGGCTTGCCAGCCAAGTGACTGACGGTATGCTGCGACAACAAAAGTTAGAAATGCCCCAATAGATGATGCTTCGACTGGTGTGAAGAACCCAGTGTACATGCCACCAATGGTAATCAACACGACACCGACGATTGGAAGTGCCCGCCAAAGTGATGTGACCCGTTCAGGACGGCCAAATCGTTTTGCACGCGGCCCCGCAGTGGGGTTCCTAATAACAACACAATATATTGCGCCAATAAAGAGAAGTGTCAGAATAATTCCCGGGAACACACCAGCCATAAATAATCGCCCAATGGATTGTTCGGTTAATACAGCATAAATGATCATGCCACCTGAGGGTGGAATCAAAAACCCAAGTGTGCCCCCCGCTGCAACTGAACCTGTTGCAAGACTGTCCGCATATTTATACTTTTTCATTTCAGGTAGTGCGACCCGCCCCATGGTGACAGCAGAAGCTAAAGATGATCCTGAAAGTGCTGCAAATCCCGCACAGGCTGCGATCGTAGCTGATGCCAAGCCACCGCGCAGATGGCCCATCCAACGATAGGCGGCAGAGAATAAATCTTTTGACATGCCAGACACACCGGCTAGGTTTCCCATCAAAACGAACATGGGTATTACCAACAGGTTGTAATTTGAGGCAGCCTCAAATGTTTCTCCTGCTAAGTTTGAATAGGCGACTTTAAGTCCACGTGACCAAGCTTGATCTTCGGCCATACCTACAGCCATGAATTTATATGCATTGGCAATGATCGTGCCGATAAACCCCACGCTTAGCATTGACAGGGCTACGGGCATTCGTAGGGCCAGTAAAATGAAAAGTGAGAGTAAGCCTAGAATGCCTATGAGAGTTAAACTTATCACAAAAGTTTTTCTCCAATTTGTAGCTGATTTACTTTTTGTGACTGTAGAATTTGCCAAATATCTAGTACTAAAACGAGAGCGTAAATTAGAATTGAAACTGAAAGAAGGTAATAAAATGGTTCGAATGAAATTAGTAATTGTTGTGTCGTCTCGCCAAATTTACTTGCCATTCCACCAGCATGCCAAAGCCGCCATCCCATAAATCCAAGCATTGAAGCGCCCAAACTCTTAATAAAAATCATGGACCATTTAGCAAATAGAGCTGACATACTTGGTTCTAGAATTTCAATTTCTATGTGAGCACCAGTCCGTGCCCCTAGTGGGATCGAAAGCGCTACCATTGTAACGAGTGCTAGAAGAAGTAAATCTTCTGCGCCTGTTATGGGTGCGTTCATTGCTTTACGCATAATGAGCACATTCCAGACTGAAAAGCCTGTCATAAACGTAAGGGTGGCTCCACCACAGATCAACGCAGTCCACTTAAGGAAATGATCAAGTGCTGATATTGATATCAACATCATCCTTGAAAAAAGTGTGTCACTCATTGTGTTATTTCCAGATCTTTATACTTCAGCAAAGTCTGGGCACCATTTCAAAACACCCTCTTTATAGCTATCTTTTTCGCAAAAGGTTTCTGCCCAACGCGTAATATTTGGAAATTTTTCAAACGAGTATCCGCAGCCCTTCAAAACAAAATGTAGGGGTATCCATGAGATGTCAGCCAGTGTGTATTGATGTCCCATAATCCAGGTTCGGCCTTCTAGGGTTTGTTCCAGTTTAAAGAAAGACGTATCCAAAATCGCCTTGGCCTTGTCCAGATCGCTAGTTTCAAAACTCTTGTCACCGGCATGTTTGGAATGAAATGCCTTTAATTCTTGATTTTTTTGCAAATCATCGTACTTCGCCTGCTCTTTTGCTGTTTTCTTTAATTTTGGAGCCATCTTCATGGCATACACGTAAGGCTTGCAGCCTGGGACATGGATAGCTGCAGCAAGATGCAGCCATTCCATCATCTCCACATTGTTTTTTGCTCGCAACGATGGTTCTGAATAGGTTTCATCAAGGTAATCTATTATGTCATTTGACTCGATATGAACAACGCCGTTGTCAATTAAAGTTGGCACCAGGCCGTTCGGGTTTATGCCAAAATATTCATCAGAAATATTTTCTTTTTTCTTCAAGTCTAGGTGATGGCTTTCCCAAGCCAGCCCTTTTTCAATAAGTGTCATTCTTACGCGCATCGAGCAGTTAGAAATAGCACCGTGGTACAAGTGCAGTCCTGTGAAGGTTTCAACAGTCTTGTTTTTGGGTGTTATGACGGCCATATGACGTGTTCCTTATTTTCGATTTAAGTAATCAATCAAAGCGCGCTATAAAGCTGTTTTATGTCCGCGCTTCATATATCGTTTGCGCATTCTGGATGCCACTATCTGCGTAATCCGAATAGATAGCTTCCATACCAGCTGCCGCAGCGGCTTCCATCTTAGCGCGTTCCCTATCAGAGGTTGCAATCCATTCAACGTTGAGTTCGCCTGCGGCAATTTTCTCATCCTTCCACTTCAG
>CALCGO010000602.1 GCA_937901055.1 uncultured Rhodobacterales bacterium | reverse complement strand
AACGCTTCCTTGAAGGTGTTGAAAGCGCCGATGAGTGGGAACTGGTTTCGGACATTCTGGATGTGTGGTTTGATTCAGGTTCGACCCACGCGTTTGTTATTCGGGATCGCGAAGATGGCTCGCCTGACGGGATCGCGGACGTGTATCTTGAGGGTACCGACCAGCACCGCGGATGGTTCCATTCGTCGTTGTTGCAGTCCGTCGGTACCAAGGGCTGCGCACCTTATCGCGGCGTGATTACCGCTGGATTTACGCTGGATGCGAAGGGCATGAAAATGTCGAAATCCATCGGTAACACGATCGCACCGGATCAAGTCATCCGCCAATACGGCGCTGATATTCTGCGTCTTTGGGTGGCACAGGTTGATTATACGAACGACCAGCGGATCGGGGACGAAATCCTTAAGGGTGTCGCGGACAGCTATCGTCGCCTGCGCAATTCCATGCGGTTTATTCTGGGTAACTTGAACGGCTTTGATGAGGCTGAACGTCTTGAAGTGGCTGACATGCCGGAGCTTGAGCGCTGGGTTCTGCATCGCCTTTCTGAACTGGATGACGTGGTGCGCGATGGCTATGCCTCGTATGATTTCCAAGGGGTTTTCCAGAAGCTATTCCAGTTCTGTACGGTTGACCTTTCGTCTTTCTACTTCGATGTCCGTAAGGATGTTTTGTATTGCGATGGCAACTCGATTGAACGGCGCGCGGCGCGCACCGTGCTGGATATCTTATTCCACCGTTTGACGACATGGCTTGCCCCGATGCTGTCTTTCACAATGGAAGATGTGTGGTTGCAACGGTTCCCGGGGGCTGAAAGCTCGGTTCATATGTTGGACTTCCCTGAAACGCCGACTGCATGGCGCGATGATGCGTTGGCTGCGAAATGGGAGGTTGTTCGACAGGTTCGCCGCGTCGTGACCGGCGCGATTGAAATTGAGCGGACGGCCAAGGTTATCGGTGCATCGCTAGAGGCGGCCCCGACGGTTCATATCCGTGATGCGGATATGCTGGCGATTGTGAAAAGCGTTGATTTTGCGGATGTGTGCATTACATCGGCTGTGTCGTTGAGCAGTGATCCACTGCCGGATCGTGCCTTCCGTTTGCCGGAAGTTGCAGGCATTGGCGTGGAATTCGAAAAGGCCGAGGGCGAGAAGTGTCTTCGTTGCTGGAAGGTACTGCCGGATGTTGGCAAACACGGCCATGAAGGTGTTTGTGGACGTTGTGATGAAGCGTTGGGGTAACGCTTGGTTAGAAGATTTCGATAGGCGACATAGATGTTTAATGTCGCCTATGCGGACATTCCTGGCCTGATAATCCGGATCGGGTCGTTTATATCTGAACGTCATTTGAGTGTCAGCACAAAGAAAGGTTGTTTTCATTTCTTCTAAATCGCCAACGCTACACTTGCTGTGCGGTAAAATCGCTTCAGGAAAATCCACTTTGGCCACCACACTTGCTGGCGTGGACGGAGCCGTCGTGATAGCGGAAGACACGTGGTTGAACGCACTTTATTCGGATCAATTGTCTTCAATATCGGATTACGTACGCTGTGCTGCGAAATTGCGGGATGTTATGGGTCCTCACGTCGCATCCCTACTGAACGAAGGCATCTCTGTTGTGTTGGATTTTCAAGCGAATACAATCGAAGCACGTAGCTGGATGCGGGGAATTCTTGAACAAACCAAGGCCTCACACAAGCTGCATGTGTTGGATGTTTCAGACGAGATTTGTATTGCGAGGTTGCGCGCGCGTAACGCGGCTGGTGACCACCCGTTTGCGCCGACGGAAGATCAATTTTCGCAACTTTCCAAGCATTTTAACTTACCTGCACAGGACGAAGGTTTCGATGTCGTTATGCACAAAACTGGCGATGCTGACCAATAGCAGGTGTTTTCTACTCTGTAATGAATGTGATTTTGGGCCCAAAGTGGGCATTATATACCATAGAAAACTACCACAACAAAAACAGGCGTCCGAGTAAAACCCGCGCCTTGATGTCTGAAAATGCTCGGGGAGGCCGAATGGGCCAGGGTTTGCGGTGCTTCGGGTTAGAAACCACCTGTAATCTTGAGGACGGATTTACCGCGCCAAGGCCCGAACCCTGAGGTGTGTCGCTGCCAAATACCGCTTGTCAGGCGGTGCAACGATCGGGCGGATTATTCTGGTGTTGCAAAATGTGCAACGGGAATTCAAAGTCTGTTGGCGCGATAAACCCACGGGTGGAAAGCCCGCCTCGCTCAGTGCTGAAACTTATACAGAAGATTGGTTAATAAATAATGACCGACCACCGAGCGC